>NZ_JAPWBR010000026.1:0-25246 GCF_041433555.1 Granulicatella sp. 20925_1_45
TTCTGTTGTTGTAGTAGACTCTGTTGTTGATTCAGTAGTCTCTTCTGTAGTTGTAGTTGCTTCTGCTGATGTTGTTGACTCAATTGTTATTTCAACTGATTCATTGATGAATCCTACATATTTGTAACAGCTATCGTCTGAAACTGTTTCGTTCGCTGATACAACTGATGTTGCAGCAACTGCTCCTGATAATACAAGACCTGCCATTAATACCATCTTCTTACCATTTTTGTTTGTTACTAAGAAGTATGCAGCACCTGTTAATGCTACGATTCCTGCAACCATCATCAAAGCTTGAGAACCAGTACCTGTTTCTGGTAATGCTGGTGCTAATTGACATGCATTTTTGTCATATGCATAGACTAATAAAGTACGTTCGCCTTCTTTTGCTGGGGTAGGTTGACCTGGTTGAATCGCCTCACGTTGTTCTTTTGTTAAATCAGCGATATTTACAGTAACTACTTCTGGAGCTGCCGCTTGCGCTACTGTATTTGAGAATAGCCCTACTAGACCTAATAAAGTTACAATCACTAATAATTTTGCAGATAATTTTTTCATTCATATCTTCCTTTCTATCTTTACTGCCGAAATATAATATCATACCAAAAAATAATTTGCAAATATTTTCCTCTCTCGAGCATTAATTTACATTTTCACAATATGAAACATATATTACAAACGCCGAATCTGTCTATAATTAAGCCCTTTCAACATATTTTTTTGAAAATAATTCACCAAATTCACAAGCGACGTCTTCTACTTTTTCATTTAAATACAACTACACACTTACAAGTCACAGTTCATTTGTACAAAAGAAAAAAGAGACCTTCGGATTGAACAGCATCCAAATAGCGTCTCTTTTCAAGTGCCTTTATTCGCATAAAAACTATATACAGCACAAATCTATTTCTAAAGAAAAAATACTGCTTCCTTTCGGACTTTATAATAGCAGCAATGGGGAATAGCGACCGATGTGAAATAGAGGGAGTAAGGAATTTATTCCCTACTCCCTCTTTGAAGCTCGGTAGTGATTGAGACTCTAGGCTCAATCCGGTGCCTCATTACAGCTATTATAAAAACGTCCGTAGTCTTTTCTCACACTACAACTATACAAAGTCAAATCGCAGTTCATTTGTACAAAAGAAAAAAAGAGACCTTCGGATTTTATAGTAACAACAATAGCGATTGTAATTGATTCGAATTACTGACGCTAAGGATGTTAGTCCCTAGCGTCAGTTTGAGAATCGATAGGAAGTGAGACTCAAGGCTCACTCCGGTACAGCTATTGTAGTTACTATAAAAATATCCGAAGGATCTCTTTTCTATTATTTGTGCACTAATCGAGTTCGATTTGGCCTGTGTATAGTTTGTAGTAGATTCCGCGTTTTTCCATAAGGCTCTCATGGTCTCCGCGTTCGATAATCTCACCGTGATCCATTACCATAATCACATCTGAATTACGAATCGTAGACAAACGGTGGGCAATTACAAATGAAGTACGACCTTCCATCAATTGGTCCATACCACGTGAAATCAACGCTTCTGTATGGCTATCGATTGAGCTTGTTGCTTCATCCAGAATCAATACTTTAGGGTTCGCAACGGCAGCACGCGCAATTGCGAGTAATTGACGTTGCCCTTGAGACAAGCCTTCTCCGTCTCCTGTAATTTCTGTTTGGTATCCTTGTGGAAGACGTTTGATAAAACTATGGGCGTTCGCAAGTTTCGCCGCTTTAATGATTTCATCATTCGTCGCATCCAAGTTCCCATAACGAATATTATCCGCAATCGTTCCAGTAAATAAATGCGTATCTTGCAACACGATAGAAATCGTCTTACGTAAATCATCTTTCTTAATCTTCGTTACTGGAATCTCATCGAAAGTAATGACCCCAGAATCAATTTCGTAGAAACGATTAATTAAGTTTGTAATGGTTGTTTTACCAGCACCCGTTGCCCCAACAAAGGCTACCTTCAATCCTGGTTCAGCCCATACATTGATATCTTTTAAAATACGTACACCTGGCACATAACCAAAGTCAACATTGTGTAGTTGGATGTTTCCGACAACTGGAATACGTTTGTCACCATCCACCCAGTACCATTGTTTTGGATCGCGTTGATCCAAAGTAACCGTTCCTTCATCCACTTCAGGTTCTTCACGAAGAATGGCAAAGATACGTTCAGCCCCTGCCATCGCACTAAGCAGTACGTTCATTTGTTGAGACATTTGAGCAAGTGGTTGCGCGAATGTTCTTGAGAATTGTAGGAATGAGGCAAGTCCCCCGATATCCATCCAATTAATAATCACTAAGTATCCACCAACCGCTGCCGTAATCGCATAGTTCACGTAACTGATATTTCCTAAAATTGGGAACATAATAGTCGAATAGAATTGTGCGTTATTTGCAGCTTCTTGAAGTTCAATGTTGAGTCTATCAAATTCATCAAGCACTTTATGTTCGTGGTTAAATACTTTCACTACTTTTTGTCCTTCAATATGCTCTTCCACAAATCCATTCACTTGTCCAAGAATCGCTTGTTGCGCAGCGAATTGTTTCCCCGATTTTGCACCCAATTTCTTCACGATTTGGAACATCAAGAATACCATCGCAATTAGAAGCACTGTTAAGACTGGCGAAAGAATCACCATCATCACAAATGTCAATACTAATTGAAGCGTTGAGCTGATAATCATTAACATACTGTTGTTAAACGCATTTTGAATATTTTCAAAGTCGTTTGTAAAGCGAGACATTAGGTCCCCATGCTTGTTCGTATCAAAGAAACGAATTGGCAAGCTTTGAATATGGTTGAATAAATCTGCACGCATTTTTTCGATAGTATTTTGTCCAACTGTTACCATTAAACGTGCTGAGAAGTAGCTGGCTGTTGCTCCTAGTACATACACAATAGCGATAAAGCCGAGCATTTTTGCTAGCCCCGCTAAGTCACCTGTAGCGATAAAATCATTGATTAACGGACGAATCGCATATGTCCCGATAATTCCGGATGCACTTGAAATGATTAAGCAGACCACTACGACTGCAAGAGTCCATTTACTCTTCCATAAATAACCCCATAAGTCTGCCAAAGTTTGTTTCATATTTTCTGGACGTTTTGGCCCTTTATTTCTACTCATCTCCTTTGGCTCCTTTCATTTGGGTTTCGTAAATATCTCGATACAAGTCGTTTGTTTCCATCAACTCTTCGTGAGTTCCGAGTCCATTCACTTTACCATCATCTAATACAAGAATATTGTTTGCGCCTTGGATAGATGAAATACGTTGCGCGATAATAATCACTGTTGTATCTGGTAAATGGTTAAAGAACGCTTCACGGATTTTCGAGTCAGTGGCTGTATCCACTGCTGAAGTTGAATCGTCTAGAATTAACACGGCTGGCTTACGTAACATCGCACGAGCAATTGTAAGACGTTGTTTTTGTCCACCAGAGAAGTTTGACCCACCTTGTTCTACACGAGTGTCATATCCATCTGGCATTTCCATAATGAAGTCATGAGCTTGAGCGTGTTTCGCCGCTTGCATCATCTCTTCTTCTGTAGCATCTGGATTTCCCCATAAGAGGTTCTCACGAATTGTTCCAGAGAATAACGTGTTCTTTTGTAATACCATCGATACGTTTTGACGTAAATCTGCAAAACGATATTCGCGAACATCATGTCCACCAACACGAACCGTACCAGCAGTGGTGTCATAGAGTCGAGGAATCAACTGTACAAGAGAAGATTTTCCTGACCCTGTTGGCCCGATAATCCCGAACACTTCACCTGGTTTAATCTTGAAGTTGATATTGCTTAACACTTCTTCATCTTGTTGTTTCCCATAAGAGAAATGAACATGATCGAATTCTACTTCACCATAGACTTTGTCCACAGTGATTGGATATTCTGGTTCTTCTACATCGATATTTGTATCTAATACTTCGAAGATACGGTCCATCGATGCTTTTGTCATTGTTAACATGACGAATACGAATGAAATCATCATGAGAGACATCAAGATTTGGGTGATATAAGAAATGAAACTGATAAGGTCCCCTGTTGTCATCGTTCCGCTAATAACGAGTCCACCACCGAACCACATCACTGCAATCGTTACAGCATAAATCGTTAACTGCATGATTGGGTTGTTCCACATTACGACATACATCGCATGTAGGGCACGTTCTCTAAAGGTAGAGTTTTCTTTACCGAATTTTTTCTTCTCGAAAGTTTCACGTACGAATGATTTTACAACGCGAATTCCGATAAAGTTTTCTTGTAAGGTACGGTTAATGCCGTCAGTTGCTTGTTGTAATTTTCTAAAACGTGGAAATGCTGTAGAAATGATTAATGCTAATGAAAGTACTAAGATTGGTACAGCTACCATGAATACAAGAGATAATTGCGCATTGATACTTACCGCAAAGAAGATGGCGAAGATAAACATCATTGGCGCACGCGCTAAAATACGCATCGTCATAATGGCTGTATTTTGAACATTGTTAACGTCACTTGTCATACGTGTAATTAAAGAAGCATTTGAGAAGTGATCAATATTCTTAAATGAGAAAGCTTGAATCTTCTTCATCTCCGCAGAACGTAACTCTGCTGCTACCCCAGTTCCGGCAATCGATGCAAATTTTGCACCAAGAACTCCGGCTGAAAGAGACACAATCGCAACTAGAACCATAATCAATCCTTGTTGCACAATATAGCCTAAGTCTTTATTTGGAATCCCTTCGTCGATAATTTGCTTCATAATAATCGGTTGTGCTACTTCACAGAGCACCTCGATTAAGATGGCAAAAAACGCTAAGAAAGGATATTTTTTATACTTACTAAAAAACGGAATAATCTGTTTTAGCATTTTTTCACTCCTTTTTAATGATTTTAGATAATAAAAAACTGTCCTTGAGTTCCTCTCAAAGACAAGCAATTAGCTACGAATTACTATAAATAGTTTAACAATCTTTTTTTGGGTTTTCAATAGATTGCCCTTCAAATTTTAATTGAATTTTCATCTTTAGTGTATACTATTTTTCTCTAAAAATTTAAGTGCACACTTCAGAATTCACAGCCGAAATGTGCCTGTGTTTTGTGTTCAGAGCGCGATTTATGGTACAATGAGCGCAACGAAATTTTAGAAAGTGAGGGACTCAAGTGTCCACAATTCAATACATTAGTACACGAGACACAAACAACCGTGTTACAGCTTCACAAGCCATTTTAAAAGGAATTGCTGAAGACGGCGGTTTATATGTACCGACTGCCCTCCCAGAAGTGACTCTGGACTGGGAAGTTTTAAAAACTCAAAGCTATCAAGAAATTGCAATCAAAATTTTATCTGCCTTTTTAACAGATTTTACAAAAGAAGAAATTACAGACTGCGTGCATTCAGCATACGACACAACGTTTGATACAAAAGAAATTGCACCTGTGAAGAAAGTCGGCGACCGTCATTTCATGGAACTCTTCCACGGAAGAACTATCGCCTTCAAGGATATGGCGCTATCTATCTTGCCATACCTTCTTACAACTGCTGCGAAGAAAAACAAATCTGACAAAGAAATCGTGATTCTAACAGCGACGTCAGGAGACACTGGTAAAGCTGCCCTTGCTGGATTTGCGGACGTACCTCATACAAACATCATCGTCTTCTATCCAAAAGGCGGCGTAAGTACGATTCAAGAACGCCAAATGGTCACACAAGCCGGCGACAACACATTCGTCTATGGTGTAGAAGGTAACTTCGATGACGCACAAACAAAAGTCAAAGAGTTATTTGCGGATAAAGAATTAAACACAACCCTTGCAGAAAAAGGATTCCAATTCTCTTCTGCTAACTCGATTAACATCGGACGTCTTTGCCCACAAATCGTGTACTATGTATTCGCGTATGCACAGTTAGTCAAAGACGGTACTCTAGCAATTGGTGACCCAATGAACGTTGTCGTTCCAACTGGTAACTTCGGTAACATCCTAGCAGCCTACTACGCAAAAGGTATCGGTGTTCCCATCAATAAACTCATCTGTGCTTCAAACGAAAATGATGTACTTGTTGATTTCTTCCAAACAGGAACATATAACCGACTACGCGAATTTAAATTAACAAGTTCTCCAAGTATGGATATTCTTGTTTCAAGTAACCTTGAGCGTTTCGTTTTCGAATTAACAGGACGTAGCTCGCAGGAAACAAATGCACTCATGACTTCCCTAAAAGAAAACGGAAGCTACTCTGTTCCAAATACAGACACTGCTCTATTCCAACAATTTTATGGAAACCGTGCAAGCCAAGAAGAAACGGCTCAAACGATTCATGATGTATTCACGAACGAGCATTATTTATTAGATCCACACACTGCGGTTGCGGATGCTGTGTATACGAAATATAAGAAAGAAACAGGAGACGAAACTCCTACTGTGGTCGTATCGACGGCAAGTCCATACAAATTCCCACAAAGCGTACTTTCAGCTCTAGACGTGGATACGAATCAATCTGACGCAGAACTCATGGATGCGATTCAACAAGAAAGCGTCATTGCCATTCCAACAGCTGTTACAAGCGTATTGGATGCGCCAATCCGTCATACAAAAGTTCTTTCAATCGAAGGTATGAAACAATCCGTCCTTGATTCATTAAACATTCAATAAAACAAATAAAGACAAGAAATCATTGAAACAACGATTTCTTGTCTTCTTTTTTATTCTCCTGTTAAGAAGCCTTGTGCTTTAAGTACATCAAGCATTTCCGCACGCTTAGCCCCAAGCGTATGGTATTTTGTAGACACTTGTTTTGTAAAGGCATCTACACGACGGTTCGCATCACGAAGGTCGTAGTATTCTGTCACTGTCGCATCATACTCTTTCAATTCTTCTAATGGATTCTCAAGTTCACGGTATCCATTTTCCATATGAATCACTTCTTTTGGAAGACGTGGTTTTAATTGTGGCTCTTGGGAGGGCCAACCTACCGCTACTCCGATTGCTGGGTAAGTGTATTTTGGTAAATTTAGTAACTCGACGATTTTTGCTGTGTCGTTAAAGAAACTTCCTAGATACACAGTCCCCATCCCTAAAGATTCTGCTGCTACAACCACATTTTGCGCTGCAATCACTGCATCTGTTAGTCCTGATACGAAACGGTCTGCGCTCCCTTGAACGCCTACTTCTTGTCCTAAGGCTTTTGCAATTTCCGTGTTACGACGTTGGTCCACCACGAATACAAATAGATGTCCATTGTTAGCCACATAAGGTTGCCCACTCACAGCAGCCAACTCTTTCTTTAATGCTGGATCCGTCACACTAATAATCGAATAGGCTTGTAAGTACATACTTGAAGCTGTTCTTTGCGCCACTTCTACAAGTAAATCCACTTCCTCTTTTGTTAAAGGTTTGTCTTCAAACGCACGAATTGTACGGTGATTGAGTTGTGTTTTGATGGTTTCATTCATCTTGATTACTCCTTTGTATCAAAAAAAGAGTCGACTGCTCAACTCTTTTTGTTTTTTAGAAATATTGTTTACCTGTTTCCAAGGCTGCTTCTGGCATAATCACTTCGCCGTATTCTTTTAATACTTCCCATGAAATTCTTGAGAACTCGGCGTACTCGCGAATAAGCGCCATTTTTGAAGCCACTTCTTCTGGTTTTTCCACTTGATGGAAAACGTGTAAGAAGTAATGTCCGCTGTAACGGTAAAGAACCGATTGGTCAAATTCGCCTGATGCTTCTTTTGCCATTGAAACAAAATCTTCGAAGTCTTCAAAGACAACTGTTACATCGATTGGTTTCAATGTTGAAGATTTATCTTCCGTATTAATGACTGGTTTTGGAGAAATTTTTCCTTCTTCTTTTGCCTCTTTACGCTTCTTCCCAATACGATCTGTTAGAGAATGTTGAATCGTATCCACGATATTGCGCACCATACGCTCGTCTGTCGATTCATCTCCCATGTCCACAATACGTGTGACATAGAGTTCTAGACCGTCTGGATTTGGCATGATTTGGAAGCTCAAACCGTCTGAATCTTCGAATTGATTCAAGACGCCCATCTCCTCTAAAATACTATGGAAAAAGCCTTCGATTTCGCCTGGATTTCCAAGTAATTCAGGTATTGATGTACCACGGTCGATTAGATCTTGGTTCTCGATACGCAACAAGAATGTATCGTCGTTAATGCGTTCCATTTCCATAATATTCACCCCTTTTTACCTTATCCATCTATTCTAGACCAAACCTGATAAAAATAAAAGAAATACGATTGGAACCCTAATGCAAATTGTTTTGTACTTGGTGCTCTTGAAAAACAGCTTGGAATGGGGCAAATTGAACTTGCGTTCAAATATACTAAAAAAGATTACTGCGAATCCCTTCGGATTATTTTTATAATCGCTGTTACGGGGCACCGGTGCAAGCCTGTAGTCTTGCACCTTCGAAGCTTCAAACGCGGAGTACAGGACTCGTCCTTACTCCGCGTAATTCACATTCGATGCGATTCCCCGTTACTGCGATTATAAAATCCGCAGATTCTTCGTAATCTTTTTTTATTTATTTTGTTCAATTTGCCCCTCCAAGCTTTTTAAAGGTGCAAAAACCTTTGTATTTCCCTCTTATTTTTGGAAGGTGAATAGGATGGAAGTGGGCCGCGAAACGACGAGGCTTCTTCTCTTTTTATAAATAAGGCTTAGGCTTTTCTTAGGGTGAGGCCGAATTGTCTTGTTCGGATATGTTGGATGCTAAAGGCTAGTGCTGCATACAAGATTCCGAATAAGAGAACCATACCTAGATTCATAGCGTAACTTGAAAATTCTAGCGATGGGTTTTCGGTTGCAGTGATGACATAATACACTGGGAAGAATTTCGCGATACTAATGGCTACTGGATTCAGTAATTCAAGTGGCACGAAAATTCCTGAGATAAAGGATACCCCCATCCCCACTACCGTACTTGCTGCAGAATAACCATACGTGTTGTCCCCTATAATGACCGAGCATAGGAATGCCAGTGCATAGGCTGTAAGTGCTGACGCGAAAGTGAGCATTAATGCCTTTGGAGCACCCGCACTCACATAGAAGCTTGGTGCCACAATGGCTACGAATAGTAAGTTGATTCCAACGATTATTCCAACAACTGTTAAGCCACCAAGAAATTTTTCAATCATCACTTGGTTTACACTCTTCATACCGATAATAATTCGTTTTGCGACTTCATCATTTTCAAGTAAGGCAAAGATTAATCCAAGCAAGAAGATAAATACTGAGATATAAACGAATGGTGTATACGCAAAGTAGATTTCACCAAATTTTGCATAGTAATCGTCATCCTTAAGTGTGGCGTCTTTTGAAATGACACTCACGGAGGCTTGCTCGTTTAAAATCTTATTCATATTCTCAACGCTAAAGTTGCCTTGATTTTTCAATACAACCGCATAGCGAATATAGGAATTAACGTACTCACGAAGGACATTGCCGTTCAGTGAATTTCCAATTTCCATTTTGACAGCAGATTCCCCATTGTTGATTCTTGTATCAACATCCGATGGAATCCAAAGCGCACCATCTACATCATTTCCATAGACAGCTTCTTTCATGCTGTTATCGCTATTGGTTGTGAGTGTGACTTTATGATCTTTTTGAAGTGCGGCAACGAGCGCGTTGATAATTTCGCTATTGCCATCTGATTCGTCTTTAATCAAGACTTTATATTGTGTATCTTTGAAACCTGTGACTTCGTTGTTTCCTAGCACTTGGGAAAGGCCCATTGCCATAAAGATGACTAGGAAAATAATCGCATATGATTTTAATCGATAAGCAAGTTTTAGAAAATATTTATAGACTATCATAACGTGTTCTCCTTAATCTCCATAGTGCACATCCTAGAAGTGCTAGTGTATATGCGCCAAGTAATAAGTAGGTTCTACCAAGATCTGCACTTCCTACAAGGCGATTTAATTGATAAAATCCTGTAACCATTAATGCGACCGGATTAAACTGGTTAAATCCTGGCATAAAGGTATTGGCAAATCCTTTCATTGCTGTTCCCATCATTCCAGCAAGTGCTGAAAGGACGAGGTTTGTAATTAACGCGAAGATAATTCTTCCCTGAATGGTTAGTTTTTGATTAGTTCCAATAAGAAGCCCTGCTGCAATTCCGAATACATTTCCTAGTAACATGAGAAGGAGGCTTCCTGCCCAATCTGCAAATAGATTAATTTTCAATACTTGTGTCGTATAGACCAGCATGATTGCGTTTGAAGCGATATTGAGTAATAAACCAATCATAAAGCAGTTGATAATGAGTTTGCCTTTGCTAAATGGACTGCCCATAATACGTCGGCCAATCGGCGATAAGTTCCCGTTTAAGTAAGCTGCACAAACGACACCACTAAACAACGAGTACATCGCGAAACTAGCAATCGCTGTGTAAAATAACATCGTCCCTTGACTGACATCGGTTGTCTCCTGCGTCACCCAGCTCTTGTTAAAGTCGATAGATGCTGCGCCTCGTCCAAGGCTTTGAACCTGTTTAATCTGTGTCGCTACATTTTTCAACACGCTTTGAGGAATCCCCATCGATTGGCTAACTACCACGTCTAAGTTCTTCTCAAGAAATCCGTCTGCTTTATCCTCTGTGACGAGTGCCTTCCCTGCTTCCTCTGACTCCACATCAATAATCTCGAAGTAATCTCCGGCTTGTTCAAACACCTGGCGATATGGGTTGTCGGCTGTCATGGCAACTCGAACTGTTCCCATGTCTTGATTCATGATTCCTGAAAAGGATACGAAATAGAGTGAAATCAAGATAATCGGATATAATAACACCCAAAACGAGAATGAAAAATCTTTTAAGGCGTCTTTTGATAAATACGTAAATAGCTTTAAGAATGTCTTCATGAATCTCGAAGTCCTTTCCCTGTGTATGCAAGGAACACATCATCTAAGCTTGGCTGTTCACTGTATAAACGAACATAGCTTAAGTTCAATTCTTCTAGAATGTTTGCCACATGAAGTAAGTGATTTGTTCCTTGTTCGAAGTTGAATTTCAAATGATCTTTATGATGTTCTAATACAAGAACATGTGGAATTTGTTTTAAGCGTGCCACTTGTTCTTCTGTTGGAACGGTTGAAAGTTCCACTTGGATAATTTCAGAAGTCGCGATAGATTTCTTCAATTCTTGCGACGTTCCTGAAACAATGCTCTTTCCTTTATCCATAATCACGATGCGGTCACTTAATCCATCCACTTCGTCTAAGTAGTGCGTTGTATAAATAATCGTGCTGCCTTGTTCGTTGAGTTTGCGAATCCCTTCTAAGATGAATGAACGACTTTGTGTGTCTACCGCAACAGTTGGTTCATCGAAGAAAATTAAGCTTGGCTTATGCACGATACCGCAAGCGATATTTAAGCGGCGTTTCAACCCACCACTCAATTTCTTTGGAACAAACTTGCGGAACTCTTGTAGTTCTACAAATTCGATAGCCTCTTGTACATATTGTTTTCGTTGTTTTGCATCTGAAACATACAATCCGCAGAAGAAATCAATATTTTCTTCGACTGTTAAATTTTCTAAATACGCTAAATCCTGTGGTACAATCCCGATTTCACGTCGTACTTTAGTGGATAACGGGAACTTATTCTCTCCTAAAACGGTTACCTCACCGCTATCAAAGGTTAAGAATCCTAACATACTATTAATCGCTGTTGTCTTCCCACAGCCGTTTGGTCCAAGAAGTGCTAAAAGCTCTCCTTTACGAATTTCAATATCAAAATGATTTAATGCCATCAAGTCTTTGTAACGTTTTACAAGACTCTTTACTTGGATACTATTTTCCATGTCCTCACCTCATTAATTGTTTTTACACTCTTAGTATATCGACCACGCATGTCACAAACTAGTGTCAAATGTCGTTAGTTGTATATGACATTTGTCATAAATAGCTAGATATTTCTCCCTATTTCGGCTAAACTGAAAGAAAGAGTCTTGGAGGTGAGAGGCGTGCGCACGTTTTTAGAGAAGTTAATGTTCTTTATTTTGATTAGCATCTATTTAATGGGACAACAAACAGAAGTCTTTACTATATTTTTAGGTCTTTGTATTTTTATTCTTTCTCTATCTATAGAAGTGTTTGAAAATAGTTGGATTCAACGCATTTCGCTAGTAATATCTGGTGCTTTATGCATCTTCTATCCTGAAACGGGATTGTATCTTTCCATTTTCATTATGCATGCTGCCCAACTATTCGGGCTCCCAGGAGCTTTTGCTGGCATCATCCTTTTACTGCGACCAGATTTATTCACATTAATCCTAAGCGTTATCGGAACGTACGTTATTTTACGTAGTCGCTATGATAAAGAATTCCGTACGATGAGTCACCATATCCAAGACGACTTAGAGCATGAACGACTTCTACTATTGCAACGACAACAATTTAGCCAAGAAGAAACATTGAAGCAAATGGAAGTCGCGACACTTAAGGAACGGAATCGTATCTCTCACGCCTTGCACGATCAAATCGGACATACGCTCAGCGCTTCAATTATGCAACTGGAGGCCTTACAAATTATTACTAATGAACTCGTTGTTGAGAAGAAGTTAGAACAAGTTTCTGGCATCCTTCAAAACGGAATGGACGAGATTCGAACGACGATTCATCAGCTTTACGATGACTCCTTCCTACTCTCTCAAAAGATGGATGAGATTCTTCACCCGCTTGAAGCGAAGGCGCAAGTCAACTATCAAAATACAATCTCGGATGAAATTCCAATCGGATTGAAGTACGACATCCTTACTATCTGTAAAGAGATGGCAACGAACTTTATGAAGTATTCAAACGGAAATCAAATCCAATTATTTTTACTAGAACAAAACAACTACTACACGATTCAATATAAAGATAATGGGAATGAGACGAGAAATGACACCCCGGGCATGGGCTTAACTATGATGAAAGAACTGGTGGAGAAACATAAAGGGGTTATGACATTACAAACAAATAACGGATATGACATCTTTATCCGAATCCCAAAACAGGAGGTCAACCATGATTAAAACGATTCTAGTCGATGACGACTTTCTAGTGCTTCAAGCGCTCGAGACGATTCTATCTGTTCAAGACCATATTGAAGTGGTCGGGACAGGCAGCGATGGACATGATGCTGTCGAATTATATATCACTCATCAACCAGACTTAGTCTTGATGGACATTCGTATGGAACCTACTACCGGAATCGAAGCGGCAGAAACGATTTTAAAAGACTTTCCTGAAGCGAAGATTTTGTTCCTAACGACCTTCCAAGACGACGAGTATATTACAAAAGCACTCTCCCTTGGCTGCAGAGGGTATTTATTGAAGCAACATATTAAAGGAATTCTTCCCGCGATTGATGCAGTGATGAATGGACAAATCGTCTATGACTCTACGATTGAAATGCCAGTGAAGAAAACCTTTGAGAAGAAATCGAGTGCCCATTTAAACGAGCGTGAGAATGAACTGCTCTACCTCGTTGCTGAAGGATTCAATAATAAAGAAATCGCCGAGAAGATGTATCTCAGCGAAGGAACGGTAAGAAACTACTTATCGGCTCTGCTTGAAAAGTTAGAATTGCGTGATCGTACGCAACTGGCAGTTTATTACTATAAAGAACTATAAGAAAAACAAGCACCTCAAGTTGAGGTGCTTGTTTTTCTCTTATGAATATTTATTTCCAAACTTTTCCAAAATTCAGTAAATTTTGGGTACAAAAAAAGCCCTGAATCATCAAGGCTTTTGATCTTTAAAAGTTAACTAAGCGTTGTGCCATATCTAATTCGTAAGCACGAACTTCACGTGGTAAGAAGCGACGAATTTCGTCTTCGTTGTACCCTACTTGGAATCTCTTTTCGTCCAACATAATTGGGCGACGTAGCAATCCTGGGTTGTTTTGGATTAATGAGAACAATTGATTTAATGGAACTTCATCTAAGTCAATTTTTAACTCTTGGAATGCTTTTGAACGAGTTGAGATAATCTCTTCTGTTCCGTCTTCTGTCATTCGTAGGATGTTTTTAATTTCGTCAATTGTTAATGGTTCTGAAAAAATGTTTCTTTCTGTGTACAAGATGTTATGTTCTTCTAACCATGCACGAGCTTTACGGCAAGATGTACAGCTAGGTGATGTATATAATGTAACCATACGTCGATGTCCTCCTCTTCTAAAGTCTTCGGTCTTATCTACGTGTATTATTATATATGATATATAAAAAAAAATCTATATGATTTTTGGATATTTTTTAGATTTTCACAAACTTTTTTCACTTTTGATGAAAAATTTAATGTTTCATAATATTTTCACTCGCTTTCATTTCGTGATTGTGTCTTCAACAGAAAATCTCTGAATTCACAAACGTTGAAAACAGTTGTAACTATTTTTTCATGAAAATCCTTTAGAAATAAGGTATAATAAAACTAACAAGTTTAAGGAGCACTTATATGTCTAAAAAAAGAATTTTCTCAGGCGTACAGCCTTCAGCTATCCCAACTATCGGGAACTATATTGGAGCGATGAAAAACTTCGTGGCCTTACAAGATGAGTACGATTGTACTTACTGTATCGTAAACCAACACGCGATTACCGTTCCACAAGATCCAAAGAAATTAAAAGAACAAACGCGTTCACTTGCAGCACTTTACCTTGCGATTGGTCTTGACCCTGAAAAGTCAACGATCTTCGTACAATCAGAAGTACCTGCACACGCACAAGCTGCATGGATCGTTCAATGTAATGTCGGTGTTGGTGAATTAGAACGTATGACACAATACAAAGATAAATCTCAAAAACAACAATCTGTATCAGCAGGTTTATTAACATACCCTCCTCTAATGGTAGCCGATATCGTTTTATATAACGCCGAAGTGGTACCTGTTGGAGAAGACCAAAAACAACATATGGAATTAACACGTGACTTCGTTGAACGCTTCAACAGCCGCTACGGAAACGGCAACCAACTTCTTGTAATGCCAGAACCATTCATTCCAAAAGCTGGCGCACGTGTCATGAGCTTACAAACGCCAACGAAGAAAATGAGTAAATCAGATGCCAACGTAAAAGAATATATCAGCATGCTTGATGAACCTTCCGTGATTCGCAAGAAGATTAAGAGCGCTGTAACAGATTCAAGCGGCGTGATTGAATTCGATCCAGCTGAAAAACCTGGCGTATCAAACCTATTAACAATTTTCTCTGCTTTCTCTGGCGAAAGTATTGAATCATTAGTGGAACGCTTCAAAGGCGTTGGTTATGGCCAATTCAAAGAAGAATTAGCCGATGCTATTATCGCTGTTATGGAACCAATTCAAGAGCGCTATTATGAGCTATTAAAATCTGATAAGTTAGATGAGATTCTTGATGAGGGTGCTAAGAAAGCAAATGCAGTGGCAAGTAAGACGCTACGCAAGATGGAGAAAGCTGTAGGCTTAGTGAGATAAACTATTTTTAATTGATGAGATCCATTCATTTAGAATGGGTCTTTTTTGATTATCTGAAAAACATCAGTTTTATATTGAAAGAGTCATAATGGGACACCGGTTCGAGCCTTTCGTCTCTCACCTTTGAAGCTTCAAAGGTGGAGTAAGGATTTCATTCCTAACTCCACCTAATTCACATTCAATGTGATTCCCCACTATTCTTTCAATAAACTGATGTTTTTTCTGATAATTGATAACCTTATTCCATAATGAATCAATCAAAAATAGTTTATCTCCCACCGCTGAAGGGAAAAGGTTAAATAATTTAAT
Organism: Granulicatella sp. 20925_1_45; assembly: GCF_041433555.1. Lineage (NCBI taxonomy): Bacteria > Bacillati > Bacillota > Bacilli > Lactobacillales > Carnobacteriaceae > Granulicatella > Granulicatella sp. 20925_1_45. Next base: position 15,776 of record NZ_JAPWBR010000026.1, read on the forward strand.
GAGCACATCAAACTTAAACCTTATAGTTCGAGGGACTCTTTTTCTTTATGTATAAAAATACCTTTCTTAGTTTATCTCCCATCGCTGAAGGGAAAAGGTGCAAAAAATAAAAAACGCTAGGACAATCCTAGCATTTTCTATCTTTTGCTATTCTATAACGAGCAGGCCGGCACCAATGATTCCATTATCCCCCTTAATGGTTGATGCTTGGATATGCTCCAGAATATGTTTTTGTTCGTGATGAAGGAGTTCTGCTAACTCTTCTTTCACGAGTTCTATAAAGTCTGGGTTGTAGTTTGAAACACTACCTCCGAACACAATGGTTTTTGGATCTAGTAAGCAGACCATCCCATGAAGAACACTTGCTAATCCCATAGCTGTTTCTTCGATGATACGGCGAGCTGCCTCCTCACCATTGCGCCATTTATCAAAGATGTCCTTCGTTGTCAATGTCTCGTCTTCGTAAATTTCGCGCCCTGTACGCTCGATTCCGACACCCGAGCAAGCCACTTCTAACGCTTCGAGACATTCAAAGTAAGGTACTTTGACAAACCCAATTTCGCCTGAGAACCCTTCCCCGCGTAAGATTGTATTGTTGACGATGTTGGTGGCTGCGATTCCTGTTGATACCGTTACGTATCCAAACATGTCTGTAGGTTTTAGATTGAGCATTCGATATTCCGCATAAGCCGCTACTTTTACGTCATTATCGATTTTCACCGGTATGTCTCCGTACGTTTCCTTCAATCTTTCTACAATTGGAAAATTAGCCCAAGGTATATTATTTTGGAAAATCGCTACCCCGTTTTCCACGTCTACCTTCCCTGGTAATCCAACACCAATCCCATACGTATCTTGAATGCGTAAATCATTATCATTGAGCACTTTATCCACCAGTTGGACCACACCCTGATACAAACTTTCGGCACTCGCTGTTTGGCTTGGGCTTTGAGAACGACTAACGATCTCCCCATTCTCGTTAATCAACGCAACCGCTACCTTCGTTCCCCCAATATCAATACCAACCGCGACTTTCATCAAAATCCCTCCGTTCATTATGATTTCGCTTTCATAATTAGTTTACACCGAAAATCGCTTCCTGGCTTTCCCTATCTTGTTCTATACTATAACTATTTTGCTGTCTTTCATTCAGTTTGAAAAATGATAACTGTTTTGATAGCCGTTTTGTCGTCTTTTCCTAACCACCTCTCTTTCTCATCACTCTCTCCCCCTTCATTAGCAAAAATTTGGTTGTTCAATCATTAAGGATAAGAAACCGCGCTTGTTTTATAGAAATTAATGATGAATTCACATTGAAAAATGATAACCGAAGATAGCCGTTATAGTGGAATGAGTGATGGGGAATAGCATCGAATGTGAATTAGAGGGAGTTGCGAATTCTTTCGCTACTCCCTCTTTGAAGCTTCGAAGACCGAGAGACCTTAGGCTCGAGGCGGTGCCCCATCACAAAATCCACTATGTCCAAACGGCTATCAATCAGGTTATCATTTTTCAAACCACCTCATTAAATAGTTACTCTATATAAAACAAGCGCTGTTTCTTATCCCTTCAACCTACGGTTGAAAACCATCAATTTTTGCACAAAAAAGGAGGGGAAGCAAATCTGCTTCCCCTCCCTAATTCCTAGGAATTATTTGTTTTTCAAGTTGTAGAACGCTGATAGACCTTGGTAAACAGCTAAGTCACCTAATTGATCTTCAATACGTAATAATTGGTTGTATTTAGCAATACGGTCTGTACGGCTTAATGAACCAGTCTTGATTTGTCCAGCGTTTGTTGCAACTGCGATGTCAGCAATTGTAGCATCTTCAGTTTCACCAGAACGGTGTGAAACAACTGCAGTGTAACCAGCTTTTTGAGCCATTTCGATTGCGTTGAATGTTTCAGTTAAAGTACCGATTTGGTTAACTTTGATTAAGATTGAGTTTGCAATACCTTGTTCGATACCACGAGATAAGATTTCAGTGTTAGTTACGAATAAGTCGTCACCAACTAATTGAACTTTACCGCCTAAGCGTTCAGTTAATAATTTCCATCCATCCCAGTCGTTTTCGTCACAGCCGTCTTCGATTGTGATGATTGGGTATTTTTCAACTAATTCTGCTAAGTATTCAACTTGTTCAGCTGGAGTACGTTTAGCACCTTTTTCACCTTCGAAGATTGTGTAGTCATATACGCCATCTTTGAAGAATTCAGATGAAGCACAGTCAAATCCTAAGTAAACATCTTTACCTGGTTCTAGACCTACTTTTCTGATTGCTGCTAAGATTGTTTCTACAGCATCTTCAGTTCCTTCGAATGTTGGAGCGAAACCACCTTCGTCACCTACTGCAGTTACTAAACCGCGGTCGTGTAAGATACCTTTCAATGCGTGGAATACTTCAGCACCCCAACGTAAAGCTTCTTTGAATGAAGGAGCACCAACAGGTAAGATCATGAACTCTTGGAATGCGATTGGAGCATCTGAGTGAGATCCACCGTTAACGATGTTCATCATTGGTGTTGGTAATACTTTAGTGTTGAATCCGCCTAAGTATTGGTATAAAGGTTGATCTAAGTAGTCAGCAGCTGCGCGTGCTACAGCGATAGATACGCCTAAGATTGCGTTAGCTCCTAATTTACCTTTGTTTGGAGTACCATCTAATTCGATCATTAATTTGTCGATCGCCATTTGTTCACGAACATCGTAACCTAAGATAGCTTCAGCGATAATGTTGTTTACATTGTCAACTGCTTTTTGAACTCCTTTTCCTGAGTAACGAGATTTGTCGCCGTCACGTAATTCAACTGCTTCGTATTCACCAGTTGAAGCTCCTGAAGGAACCATACCGCGTCCGAACGCTCCGCTTTCTGTGTAAACTTCAACTTCGATAGTTGGGTTCCCACGTGAGTCTAGTACTTCTCTTGCTAATACATCTGTAATAAATGGCATGATTTATTAACTCCTTTAATATTTATTTTGTACGTTATTATTTTAATCGAAAATCATCAGAGTTTCAACCTTTGGAAAGGGATTCTTTATTTTTCGATTAATGATTCACCAGTCATTTCTTCTGGTTTTTCCACATTTAGTAAATCAAGCATAGTTGGAGCAACGTCTGCTAAACGTCCACCCTCGCGTAATGTTACACCTTTCTTCGTAACAATCACTGGTACTGGCACTGTTGTATGTGCAGTATGTGGTGTTCCTTCTGGTGTAATCATTGTTTCTGAGTTACCGTGGTCAGCAAAGATAATTGCGCTACCGCCTTTTGCAAGGATGGCGTCAACAACTTTACCTAAGTTTTCATCCACTGCTTCAATCGCTTTGATTGTTGGTTCTAACATTCCTGAGTGTCCAACCATGTCTGGGTTCGCGAAGTTTAAGATGATGGCATCATTTTCATCATTGATGATTGAGTTGTATAATGCATCTCCTACTTCGTAAGCACTCATTTCTGGTTTCAAGTCGTAAGTTGCAACCTTTGGAGAAGGAATTAAAATACGGTTTTCACCAGGGAATTCTTCGTTACGTCCACCATTCATGAAGAATGTTACGTGTGGATATTTTTCAGTTTCGGCAATACGTAATTGTGCAAGGCCTGCTTTAGATAACACTTCACCAAGAACGTTTGTCATTGGAATTGGGGGGAATGCAACTTCTGCATCCACGCTTGGGTTATATAAAGTCATTGTCACAAATTTAACGTTTGTAGCACGTGCACCACGGTCAAAGTTAGTCCACTCTTTATCAGTGAACGCATTTGATAATTGGATTGCACGGTCAGGACGGAAGTTGAAGAAGATGATTGCATCGTTGTCTTCTACTTTTGCCACTGGTTTGCCATCTTTAACGATTACTGACGGAATAACGAATTCGTCTGTAACATCTTTAGCATAGCTATCTTCGATCACAGCTTGTGCGCTTTCGAATTGTGGTCCTTCGCTATGAGCGATTGCATCATAAGCTAATTTCACACGTTCCCAACGTTTGTCACGGTCCATTGCATAGTAACGACCTGAAACTGTTGCGATTTCTCCAACGCCTACTTCAGCTAATTTGTCTTCTAAAGTTTTGATGTAAGAAGGACCAGCTTTAGGGTCTACGTCACGTCCATCCATGAATGCATGAATGTACACTTTGTCGATTCCTTTTGCTTTAGCTGTTTCCACTAATGCTAATAAATGGTTGATATGGCTGTGTACCCCACCATCAGATAATAATCCGAATAAGTGTAATGCTGAGCCATTTTCTTTTACGTGGTTAAATGCACCGTTTAATGCTGGGTTTGATTCGAATTCGCCTTCTTCGATTGCTTTGTCAATACGAGTTAAGCTTTGGTAAACGATACGTCCAGCACCGATGTTTGTATGACCTACTTCTGAGTTCCCCATTTGGCCATCTGGTAGACCTACATCTAATCCAGAAGCTTTTAATGTTGTATGAGGGAATTCGTTATAATAACGATCAAAATTTGGTTTTTTTGCTTGTGCAACAGCATTACCTTCAACTTCTGGTCTCCATCCGAAACCATCTAAGATAATGATTGCAACTGGTGATTTTGCCATTATTTTACTGCCTCCAATAAAGCTAAGAATGAATCTGGTTGTAAGCTTGCTCCACCTACAAGAGCTCCGTCCACATCTGGACAAGCCATGTATTCAGCAATGTTTTCTGGTTTTACAGATCCACCGTATTGAACGCGAACTTTGTCAGCAACTTCTTGACCGAAGTCAGCTGCTACAACGTCACGAACAACTTTACACATTTTTTGAGCGTCATCTTGTGATGCTGATTTACCAGTTCCGATAGCCCAGATTGGTTCATAAGCAATCACTAATGATGATACTTGCTCGTTTGATAAACCTTTCAATGCTGCAGAAACTTGTCCGCCTACGAATTCAGAAGCTTTTCCTGCTTCGTAAGTTTCTAAAGTTTCACCACAACAAATGATTGGTGTTAAGCCGTTTCTGAAAATAGCATGTGCTTTTTTGTTGATATCTTCGTCAGTTTCGTGGAAATACTCACGACGTTCTGAGTGGCCGATAACTACGTAGTGCACGCCCATTTCAGCTAATACTTTAGGTGAAGTTTCACCAGTGAAAGCACCAGCATCTTCGAAATAGCAGTTTTCAGCAGCTACTTTTAATTCTGATCCTTTCGCATATTCTAATAAAGTTACTAAGTCAACTGCAGGAGCAGCAATAGCACTTTCTACGCGTTCGCCTGAAGGTAATTTACCAACAACAGCTTCCACAAAAGCTTGAGTTTCTTTTGGGTTTTTGTTCATTTTCCAGTTTCCGGCAATAATTGGTTTACGCATATACACAACATCTCCTTTTAAATGTTTAAAATTATTTATCACTGATAGCAGCAACACCTGGTAGTTCTTTACCTTCTAGATATTCTAGAGAAGCTCCACCACCTGTTGAAATGTGAGTGAATTTGTCAGCGTATCCTAGTGAGATTGCAGCAGCAGCTGAGTCCCCACCACCGATGATTGTAGTTGCGCCGTCAAGGTTAGCGATGGCTTCACATACACCGATAGTTCCTTTAGCAAAGTTTGGTAATTCGAATACACCCATTGGTCCATTCCATACAACTGTTTTTGCATCTTTTAAGTAGCTTGCAAATAATTCAACTGTCTTAGGTCCGATATCTAAACCTTCTTGGTCTGCTGGGATAGCATCTGAAGCAACGATTGTAGCTACAGCGTCGTTAGAGAATTCTTTAGCAACAACGTTATCGATTGGTAATACTAATTTGTCGCCAGCTTTTTCCATAATTTCTTTCGCTAATTCAACGCGGTCTAATTCTAATAATGAAAGACCAACTTCACGTCCCATTGCTTTGAAGAACGTGTAAGCCATTCCTCCACCGATAAGAACTTTATCAGCTTTGTCTAATAAGCTGTTGATAACACCAATCTTATCTGAAACTTTCGCTCCACCTAAGATTGCCACGAATGGACGTTCTGGGTTATCTACTGCACCACCGATGAACTTGATTTCTTTTTCCATCAAGAATCCAGCAGCTGATTCTAATTGGCTAGCAATACCAACGTTTGAAGCATGCGCACGGTGAGCTGTACCGAATGCATCGTTAACGAATAAGTCGCCTAAAGAAGCCCAATATTTACCTAATTCAGGGTCGTTTTTAGATTCTTTCTTACCATCTAAATCTTCGAAACGAGTATTTTCGAATAATAAAACATCGCCATCTTTAAGAGCATTAATAGCAGCTTCTAACTTTTCTCCACGAGTTTCTGGAACGAAAGTCACTGGTTTTCCTAATAACTCAGATAAGCGTTCTGCAACTGGACGTAAGCTCAATTTAGCTTTGTCTTCTTCAGATTTCACTTTACCTAAGTGAGAGAATAAAATCACTTTAGCGTTGTGATCGATTAAATATTTGATTGTTGGCAATGCTTGAACGATACGGTTATCGTCTGTAATCACGCCATCTTTCAAAGGAACGTTAAAGTCCACACGAACTAAAACTTTCTTTCCTTCCACTTGTAAGTCTGTAACGATTTTTTTAGCCATAAAATAGCCTCCTACATTTTTATTTGGAGCGAGTGCATTACTCACATTATGAAAACAGGGCGAGGAAGCGAATGCTTCCATCGCCCTGAGAAAATAGATACGATTAGCTAAATCTATAGTTTAAATTATAGTTTTGCGAAGTATTGTAAAGTACGAACTAATTGTGCAGTGTATGACATTTCGTTATCGTACCAAGCAACAGTTTTAACTAATTGTTTGTCGCCTACAGTCATTACTTTAGTTTGAGTAGCATCAAATAATGAACCATAAGTGATACCTACGATATCAGAAGATACGATTGGATCTTCAGTGTATCCGTAAGATTCGTTAGCTAATTCTTTCATAGCTGCGTTGATTTCTTCAGCAGTAACTGGTTTTTCTAAAACTGTTACTAATTCAGTTAATGAACCTGTTGGAACAGGAACACGTTGAGCAGCTCCGTCTAATTTTCCGTTTAATTCTGGGATTACTAATCCGATAGCTTTAGCAGCACCTGTTGTGTTAGGAACGATGTTAACTGCTGCAGCGCGAGCACGACGTAAGTCACCTTTAGCGTGAGGTGCGTCTAATGTGTTTTGGTCACCTGTGTAACCGTGGATTGTTGTCATTAAACCTTCAACGATACCGAATTTATCGTTTAATGCTTTAGCCATTGGAGCTAAGCAGTTTGTAGTACATGAAGCACCAGAGATAACAGTTTCTTTACCTGTTAAAATGTTGTGGTTTGTGTTGAATACAACTGTAGGAACGTCATTTCCACCAGGAGCAGAGATAACAACGCGTTTAGCGCCACCTTTTAAGTGTAATTCAGCTTTTTCTTTAGAAGTGAAGAAACCAGTACATTCTAATACGATATCAACGCCTAGTTCACCCCATGGTAATTCTTCAGGATTACGGTTAGCAAGTACTTTAACTTCTTTACCGTTAACGCGGAAAGCTCCATCTAACACTTCAACTTCACCGTTGAAACGTCCTTGAGTTGAATCATATTTTAACAAGTGAGCTAATTGCTTAGCGTCTGTTAAGTCATTGATTGCAACAACTTCTAATCCTTCCACATCTTGAATACGACGGAATGCTAAACGACCGATACGTCCGAAACCGTTAATACCAACTTTAACTGTCATATAGTTTTTCCTCCTAGGAATTTTTTATTTTTATTTTTTGCGGGTTGCCCCGTTCAAAACCAACTCTGATGTCTCCTTGTCAATCACAAACCAAGTGCGATCCACTGGAGCTAATTTGGCATATGCTTTTAAAGCAGGTGCCTTCTCTGCGCCTTCCACAACGGCAATCGAATGTGGAATCGTAGATAAATCACTAAGATGCAGCCCTACTCGTGGGATTTTTAACACCACATTTCCTTCTGCATCGAAGAAACAACCGAACGCTTCGCCAATTGCTTTCTTCTCTTTTAACGTAGCCATTTGTTCTTGCGTGAGGCCACGTCTCTCTCCCATTATAATAGCACTTCCAACGCTATATAACAAACACTCCGCCTTTTTCATGAGACCTATCGTCTTTGCGACTGAAGGTTCTTGCATTAACGGTGCATATGTCGCCTGTTGGACATGTTCTGGAACGAATAACGCTTCATGACGAGCGCCAATTCCAGTCGCCATTTTCTCACTGACATTATTGGCTTGAATCACCATCGATCCAAACATTCCTCCTCTTGCAGGAACAATCGTTAAGTCTCGGTTCACTGAAATGTCTTTTGTGAATCCTTCGCTGACACGGACCATCGTTTGGCCCCCAGTGATGGCGATAATGGAAGTTCCAAGCGGTAAAAGGACATCCATAATCTCTTGTACCAACTCAGATGTTTTCGCCGAATCATCCACAACTTTTACATATTGAACGCCTAAGGTTTTAGCCACCTTATGTTCCACCAGACTCATCTGGATAAAGTTGTTTTTCAAATCATCCGACCGTTCTAATATAAATTCGCCAACTTCCGTGAGTCGCATTCCTGACCCTTGTACTTCAATCAGGTCTAAAGCTTTCATATCCTCACATTCATTACGTAGTGTGCGTTCGGACATCTGAACCACTTTTGCAAGAGCTCTTCGTCCAATCGGTTGATACGTTGCGATGGCTTGTAAAATACGGAATCGCGTTTGAAGGGCGACTCTGCTTTCTGGAACTAATAAATGAGATAGATTAAGATAATTCATCGAAACCTTCCTCCAATCGTTTCCAGATAGGGTCGTATATCGTCCCGCTTATTTCCAGTATCTTTGAATCCATATTTCTGAACACATTTATATTTTAACACAAAATAGCAGAAATGCAACCGTGCTCAGATTACAATTTGGTTAAGATTTACGAATATTCGGGACTCAATCCGTCCCTACATTTTCTCCAAGCTGTTGAGACCACGGTTTCTGCTCCTCCATTTCAAAAGAAACATCGAACCAAAATCCCATTTTTTGAGCAATTTCTTCTAATAGTAGAAATGAAATATTTTGACGTCCTCTTTCCAACCGTGAATAGTGAGAGGCCGACATCCCAATCTTTTTGGCAAACTGATTTTGCGATAAACCTGTTTTCAATCTGAATTCTGTCATTCTAAGCCCGATTTTATGATTCGCATATTCTCTCATTAAATCTTTTTCAAACTCTGGATACGTCGATTTTAATTGATCTAAACGTTTTAATAAATAATTTCTCAAATTCTGTCCCCACCCTTTCTTTACCTTCTGGGATGAGCAATATTTCTTTCCCGTCGTCATCTACTACTCCCCATCTCTCCCAAACAGCATCCGTTACCCCTTCTTTATCTAGAAGAAGCATGATAGCCGCATATCTCACCATAACTGGATAGGATAACTCATCCAAAATATCAATTTGTTTTTCATCCAAATCCGCAACTCTTCTCATTGCAACTCCTCCTTCTAACATGAAAATACCATATTTGGGTAT
>NZ_JAPWBR010000027.1:0-18631 GCF_041433555.1 Granulicatella sp. 20925_1_45
ATTTTCTTGGTCCGGTGTTTTTGTGATTTCATTAGTTATTTTCTGCTTCTAATTTTTCGAAAGCATCGTGTAAGATAGATTTCAATGTTTTTGCAGATAAGTTCATTTTTTCTTGTTCAGAGTCTGCAAGAGGAATTTCGATGATTTGACGAATTCCTTCACGTCCAATAACGGCTGGAGCTCCGATATAAATATCGTTTTGTCCGTATTGACCTTCAAGATATACCGATAATGGGAAGATGGCTTGTTCGTTATTTAAGATAGCTTTTGTAATACGTGCTAGAGTAGCGCCGATACCGTAGTAAGTCGCACCTTTTTTAGCGATAATTTCATAAGCCGCGTCACGTACTTGGAAGAATACTTCGACTAATTTTTCTTCATCTACGTGTGGATTTTGACGAACCCATTCATAAATTTGTAAACCGCCGACGTTTGTATGTGACCAAACGGGGAATTCAGTATCCCCGTGTTCACCCATGATATATCCGTGAACGTTACGAGCGTCAACGCCGACTAATTCAGCGATTGTTTGACGGAAACGAGCACTATCTAAAGAAGTACCAGATCCGATAACGCGTTCTTTTGGAAGTCCTGAGAATTTCCAAGTTGCGTAAGTTAAGATATCTACTGGGTTAGTCGCCATTAGGAAGATTCCGTTGAATCCGCTCGCCATAATAGAGTCTACGATGTTTTTTAAGATTTTTAAGTTTTTAGAAACTAAGTCCAAGCGAGTTTCTCCTGGTTTTTGAGGAGCGCCTGCTGTGATACATACGATATCTGCGTCGTGGCAGTCTTCGTATTTCGCTGCATAAATCTTTTTAGGGGCATTGAAAGCTAAGGCATGTGATAAGTCTAACGCATCGCCTTCTGTTTTCTCGAAATTGATGTCGATAATTCCTAGTTCTTCAGCAATCCCTTGTAATACAAGTGCGTATGCATAACTAGAACCAACGGCACCGTCACCGACTAAAATTACTTTATTACCATGTTTTTGAGATTTTTCCATATTCATACCTCCTAAAAAATTAGTGATGGAATATCCATAAATAAGTATAGCACGATTTTTCGAAAATTGATTTTCAGAAGGCCTTTTTTATGACAAATAATACATAAAAAACACAATTTCGTGAAAAAGTGAATTAATAACGGGACGGTGTAGGGGTATGGTATAATAGCACAATAGAAGAAAAAAGAATAGGTGAAAGTATGAAATTAGTCGTTGGTCTAGGGAATCCTGGAGCAAAGTATAAAGGGACAAGACATAATGTCGGATTCATGACAATGGATGAAGTGGCCTATCAAGAGAAGTTTGATTTTGATAAGGCACTCTTTGATGCAGTATTTGCGCAGGTACAAATCGGTGGCGAAAAAGTCATCTTCATGAAGCCATTGACATTTATGAACTTATCGGGGGAAGCGATTCGTCCGCTGATGAATTATTTTAAAATTGGAATTGAAGACTTGCTTGTCGTTTATGATGATATGGATCTGCCGGTTGGAAAGATTCGTCTTCGTCAAAAAGGCAGCGCCGGAGGACATAACGGAATTAAGAGTATTATTTCGTGCCTCGGTACGAGCGAGTTTAACCGTATAAAAGTGGGGGTTGGGCGTCCAAAAGATGGACGTACGGTCGTAGGACATGTACTCAACCGCTTTGAAAAAGAGGAAGAAGAGGACATTATTTTTGCTGTGCAAAAGAGTGTCGATGCGATTCGTTCGTGGATTGAAACGAGCGATTTCGTTAAAACAATGAATCAATTTAATTAACAAATAGAGGGAAAGAGATGCTGCAAATTTTTTTGCGGTCTCTTTTTGTCGTTGGAAAAAGGAGAATATTATGCAATTATTGCACCAAACCATTAGTAAACTGAAAGGATTTAAAGAGTGGTTCGATACTCTTGATTTACATGAGAGTCAACTCGTGCTAGGTCTCAGTGGATCTGTAAAGCATTTGGCCGAGTCATGCGCATTTGAGAAATTAGACAAGCAATTAGTGATTGTGACGCCAACGCTCTTACAAGCAACGCAAACCTACGAAGAGTTATCGGAGTGGTATGACGATGAGGTTGTACACCTTTTCCCGGTAGAAGAGTCGCTTGCGGCGGATTTCTCAGTAGTGTCGCCGGATGTGGTGAGCCAACGCATTCGCACGCTTGATTTCTTAAGTCGTGGGCAAAAGGGTATCGTCATCGTACCGCTCTCTGGGATTCAAAAGCTCTTAGTGCCAGCAGCGGTATGGAAGAAGAGCTCGATTGAACTCGCAATGGGGTCTGAAATCGAATCGATGGACGCCTTTGTAGAGCAGTTAGTGGAATTAGGATATCGTCGTGAAAATATGGTGGCGACTCCTGGTGAATTTGCCCTTCGTGGAAGTATCGTTGATATTTACCCATTAGACCAAGAGTATCCACTACGTCTGGATTTCTTTGATACTGAAGTGGATTCGATTCGCGCGTTTAATGCGGAGACACAACGCTCGATGGATGTGATTCAAGAGGTGCGCATCTTACCAGCCACAGACTTGCCGCTTCAAAAGGAAGCAGTATGGAAGGCACAAACCAAGATTCATGCGCTCTATGAAAAGGATGTGAAGGCGGCTCAAAGTGAAGAACGAAAAGATCAAGTTAAAAATATTCAACAAGCTATCGATGCACAATTAGAAAATGGGGAAATCCCCTCGAACTTAACGTACTTCTTGGAATGTATTTATCCAGAGAAGACTAGCTTATTAGATTACGTTTCTAAAGATGCGTACCTCATTATTGATGACTACGCTCGTTTTATCGAAAAAAGCAAAACCTTAGAAGAAGAGGCATGCTATTGGAAGACGCACCATATCGAAACGGGTGCGATTGCTTCTGGATTGTCGCTTGTTCAAGATGGACGAAAAGTATTAAAAGAAAGTCCGCTCTCGAGAACGTATTTAGCCATTTTTCAAAAAGGGTTTGGAAGACTCGCACTCGATGCGATTCATCCAATTACGACGCGCACGATGACACAGTTCTTCTCGCAAATGCCGATGGTGAAAGTCGAAGCAGACCGCTGGAAGAAACAAGGCGCAACAGTTATCGTCTTAGTCGATGATGCTAAACGCGCTCAAAAGGTCGAACAAACCTTTGCGGATTTTGACATTAAGAGTGTGATTTCAAACGGGGCCGTGCTAGAAGGGCAACTTCAAATCATGGTCGGCAAGATGCATAATGGATTTGAGCTGCCGGAAGATAAATTTGCCGTTTTAACGGAACGCGAATTATTCAATAAACTCACGAAACGTGCACCACGAAATCAAAAAATCTCGAACGCGGAACGTTTGAAGAGCTACACTGAGTTAGCCGTTGGAGACTATGTGGTTCACGTGAATCACGGGGTCGGTGTGTACCAAGGGATGGAGACGCTCGAAATTGGTGGTATCCACCAAGACTACATGTCGATTCACTACCAAGATGGCGGAAATCTATTCGTTCCGGTTTCTCAAATTAAGCTCGTTCAAAAATATGTGTCGTCGGATGCAAAAGTTCCAAAACTCAATAAATTGGGCGGTACGGAATGGGCGAAGACGAAACGCAAAGTAACGGCCAAGATTGAGGATATCGCTGATGAACTCATCGAACTCTATGCCAAACGTGACGCCGAGAAAGGATATGCGTTTAGCCGCGATACGGTGGAACAACAAGAATTCGAACAGGCCTTTCCGTACACGGAGACGCAAGACCAATTGCGAAGTGTGGCGGAAATTAAGGAAGACATGCAAAAGGATAAACCGATGGACCGTCTGCTTGTCGGAGATGTTGGATACGGGAAGACGGAAGTAGCCATGCGTGCGGTCTTTAAGGCGGTCATGGATGGAAAACAAGCGGCCGTTTTGGTACCAACAACGATTCTTGCCGAGCAACATTACGAAAATTTCGTACAACGCTTCTCGGATTATCCATTTACCATCGGATTATTAAGTCGTTTCCGCAGTAAAAAAGAACAAGAAGAAACGATTGAGAAGCTTCGTAAGGGTGCAGTCGATATCGTCATCGGAACGCACCGTCTGCTTTCAAAAGACGTACAGTTTTTAGACTTAGGACTCCTCATTGTCGACGAAGAACAACGCTTTGGAGTGAAGCATAAGGAACGTTTGAAACAATTGAAATCGCAAGTGGATGTATTGACGCTAACGGCAACACCAATTCCAAGAACGTTGCATATGTCCATGCTTGGAGTGCGTGATTTATCCGTTATCGAGACACCACCAGCAAACCGTTATCCGGTTCAAACTTTCGTAATGGAACAAAACCCGATGACGATTCGTGACGGCATCGAACGTGAAATGGCTCGTGGCGGACAAGTCTTCTATTTATATAATCGTGTGGAGACGATTGAGAAGAAGGCCGATGAACTGAGAGCTCTTGTCCCAGGATGTCGTGTCGGTGTGATTCATGGTCAAATGAGTGAGACGACGCTAGAGAATATTCTCTACCAATTTATCGAAGGGGAATATGATGTCTTAGTGACGACCACGATTATCGAAACTGGTGTGGACATTCCAAACGTGAACACTCTCTTTATTGAAAATGCGGATCATATGGGGCTTTCGCAGTTGTATCAATTGCGTGGACGTGTTGGGCGTACAAACCGTATTGCCTATGCGTACCTCATGTATCAACCCGATAAAGTCTTAACCGAAGTCAGCGAGAAGCGTCTGCAAGCGATGCGCGACTTTACAGAACTTGGGTCTGGATTCAAGATTGCTATGCGTGATTTATCGATTCGTGGGGCAGGGAATTTGCTTGGAAAACAACAGCACGGATTTATCGATTCGGTCGGATTCGATTTATATTCTCAATTATTAAGTGAAGCCGTGTTGAAGAAACAAGGGAAAGAAGTGAAGTCGGACGAAGAAACCGTCGAAATCGACTTGCAAATTGATGCCTATATTCCAGCAAGCTATATTCAAGACGAACGTCAAAAAATCGAGATGTATAAACGCATTCGCTCGATTGATAGCGTGGAAGCTTATGAAGAATTGCTCGATGACTTTATTGACCGCTTCGGTGACTTCCCAGATGAAGTCAGTGCATTAGCAGAGATTGGACTCATTAAGCATTATGCCAACGAGATTGACGTCGTATCGATTAAACGTAAAGACAATTCGGTGACAATTACGATTGCGCCGCCAAGTGCGACTCGCCTGCAAGGGGTGCCCGTCTTTGAGGCGCTTGGTCCGGTGAAATTACCAGCGCAAGTAGCTAACAAGGGCGAAAGTCTTCAGATTTTATTAAATATCACGCAAAAGCCTGTTGACTTATGGCTCGAGCAAGTTAAACTGTTTGTAAAAACATGCGGGGAAATTTTAGCCCGCGATGAGGAAAAACATGAAGAAGATAAATAGTAAAGGGATGATGCAAGGGGCGATTGCGCTCTCGATTGCCGCGTTTATTGCTAAGATTTTAAGCGCGGTGTACCGAGTTCCTTTCCAAAATATGGTGGGCAACACCGGTTTCTATGTATATCAGCAGGTGTATCCTATTTATGGAATCGGCATGACCTTTGCGTTAACGGGATTCCCGGTATTCGTGTCCAATGTAGTCGCAGAATACTTGGAGTCGACACATTTAAAGAAATTATTGAAGCAGTTATTCGTGATTGCGAGCCTTATTGGAGTGGGGATTTTTGCCTTCCTCCATTTGGGTGCGGGAATGATTGCCCGCTGGATGGGAGACGTTGAACTCTTGCCAGTTGTCCAAAGCGTATCGTGGATGTTTCTATTGATGCCGTTTCTGGTCATCACAAGGGGTTATTTCCAAGGAAGCTTCCGGATGATGCCGACTGCTATCTCACAAGTGGTGGAGCAGGTCGTTCGTGTTGCGGTGATTCTCTTCGTGGCGAGTCTATTTGGCAGCGCGATTTCAGATTACTACACGATGGGCACATGGGCGATGTCGAGTGCGACGATTGCGGCCGTGTTTGCGATTCTTGTGATGCTGTATTATGTATTGAAAGAAACGAAAGATCCGCTCGACGGCTTGACGATTACGCCAGTAGAAATGGAAGTGCCGACATTTGGACATCTCTTTAAACGCTTTGCCTTTGAAGGAGGAACTATTTGTCTCCTTAGTTCGATTTTAGTCTTATTCCAATTGGTAGATTCATTCTCTGTGTATAATGTGTTAACTACTCAAGGAATGCTTCCGGAAGTCGCAAAAGACCTCAAGGGGATTTACGATAGAGGGCAGCCGCTTGTTCAATTAGGAATGGTTGTCGGAGTCGGATTTTCATCAAGCTATATGCCGATGTTATCACGTGCCTTTAAGAAAGGGCATGACTTGGAATTTAAGAGACTGTCAACGTCACTTCTTCGAATGACGATTACCTTCTCGGTAGTTGCAACGATGGGGATGATTGCCATCTTGCCGTGGTTAAATACTGCACTCTTTGGAGATGCCAATGGACAGGTAGTGCTCCTTGTCTATGTCACTAGTGTTTTCTTTGCATCTGTGATTATGTCGCTGCACGGCATTTTCCAAAGTCAGCATCAATATCCAAAAACGCTGCTTGCACTCACAGCAGGGCTCGCAGTGAAATCTGGTACGAACTACTTATTCGTGGCAATGTTTGGAACGCTCGGCGCTAGCCTTGCGACAACACTAGGGCTTTGTGTGATGATGGTTGTGATGATGTCTTTTGCAAAAGAGATTATGATCAGTGTCTTACGTGACGGGAATTTTATGCAGTTACTTGCGGGCATTGCACTTGGCATGACGGTCATTGTTTCGGTATTATCATACGGAGCATGGCATTTTGCAGGGTTGCAGGATTCCAGAACGATGGCCTTTGTCTTTTCAATCGTCTTCGCCTTTATAGGAGTGGTGATTTTCCTGGCAGGAACGATGAAATGGAATTTATTTACGAAACGAGAATGGGTTCTAATTCCAAAAGGAAAGACCTTACTTAGAAAATTTGGTAGAAAAGAGGAAAACGATGAGACTCGATAAGTTTTTAAAAGTATCACGATTAATTAAACGCCGTACGGTTGCGAAAGAAGTAGCCGACAAGGGACGTGTATTTATTAATGATAAAGTAGCGAAATCTTCAACAGACGTGAAAGTCGGAGATAAAATCGCTATTCAATTCGGCAACAAACATGTCTTAGTCCAAGTTGAAGCATTGATGGACTCAACGAGAAAAGAAGACGCTAAGGAAATGTTTACGATTCTTGAAGAGAAGCTGATTAAAGAAGAGCCTTTAGAATTATAATGAATGGGAGAATACGGCAAGTTTGTCGTATTCTTTTTCTATTTAGAAACCGATTCCTTTTGAATGCGTTTTCTGTTGACAAAAAAATAAAAAAAGAGTAATATTAATAGTACTTTTTTAAAAGAAATAAGGAGGGGAAACCGTGGATTTAAATGCAATTAATTTTTTTCAACCATTTAATGCAATGATGGAATTACGTCACTTTTTGGCGATTCTAATTTCATGTATTTGTGGACTCGCCATCGGTTACGAACGTACCTCCAGAAATAAACAAGCAGGGGTTAAGACGCACATGATTGTGGCGCTCACTTCTTGCTTAATGATGATTATTTCAAAAGAAGCCTTCCTTGATACACCGCATTACGATACAGCGCGTGTGGCTGCTCAAGTAGTCAGCGGTATCAGCTTTATCGGTGGGGGGATCATCTTCATGCGTGAAAAACGCGTGAGTGGACTGACCACCGCTTCAGGGATTTGGGCCACAGCCGGGATTGGACTTGCGATTGGCGGAGGATTCTGGTTCTTCGGTTCCCTTTGCGCCGCGATTATTGTCATCGTCCAAAAATTGGCTTATCAACCAATCTTGCAAGGGAAACAACGTCAAGTAAATATTTACTGTGAAATTCCAGACCCAACAATTGTGCAGTCGATTTATAATTACTGCCACTTCGAAGACTATCAATCGATTCAAGTCGAAGCGCGCGAACTCGATGGTGAGAAATATGAGCTCGTGATTCGCATTCATAATGACGAAGAAATCATTATCGAAAACTTAAAAAACTACATTCGCGAAACGGAGAATCAAGTGGTCATTAAACGCGTGAAACTCCGTACCGAAGATGTTAACTAAAAAATAAAGATATACAACAAATGATTCCGCTTATCCTAACGGATGTCTTCATAATAACTGTAATGTTGCACCGGTTCGAGCCTTATGTCTCTCACCTTCGAAGCTTCAAACGCGGAGTAAGGTACAAGCCCTACTCCGCGTAAGCACAGTGGTTGAATGGAATGAGCTTCGCTGTAGCCAGCTAGCTCATTCCTATTCAACTTTGTGGGGGAAAGAAAACGAAATACTCTAAATACATAAATATATTTAGAGCATTTCTGTCTTTCTCCCTCACATTCGATGCGTAACACATTACTGTTATTATAGAATCCGTTAGTCTTTGCGGAATCATTTTTTGCCTTTAGATTTTTTCGACGGGTTTAATTTTTGACAAAAAAGGGAGTTCAAAATAAGTTTACAAAAATTTATAAAAAATCTTAGTGTAACCATGGACGATGAGCGTCATTCTTGTTATACTCAGTTTGTATAAGTAAAAAAGGAGACAATTAAGGTGACGAAAGAAACACAACAAAGAAATTCGAATGTAATTTCAATGAACAACAAGTTAAATCAGAAAAAACCTTCTACTCCCGTTTTCAAGAGTCACTCACTAATGACTAAACTGATTTTAGTCGGTGTGATTGCCATTTCGGGATCAATGATTGTCGGGATTGGGAACCAATTTAGCCAAGCAAGTCAATTAGACCAAAAAATTGAACAAGCAAAGGCTGAAAAAGAAGTTGCTGAAAAGCAAAAAGAATCGTTAACACAGCAAGTGGAACTTCTTCAAAGCGACGAATATATCGCAAAACTTGCACGTAGTGAATATTATTTAAGCAAAACTGGAGAAATCATCTTCAGCACGCCAAATGACACTGCAGAGCATAAAGCGCAACAAGCAAAAGAAGAAGTCGAACAAGGGGAAACTGTTGTTAAGGTGACGACTCAAAACCGTTAGGCAATGAATCTTTTTGATACGTCAAGCGTGTATCGAAAAGGGAATAATGAAGGAGGAACGCTTTTTATATGTCAATCGAAGTAGGAAACGTAATCCCTGGTAAAGTTACTGGAATTACAAATTTTGGAGTTTTTGTGGATTTAGGAGATCGTAAGACAGGTCTTGTTCACATTAGCGAGGTGTCTGATTCATACATTCAAGATATCAAAGAAGTTTTAAAAGTTGGAGACGAGGTTAAAGTGAAAGTCATGACGATTGCGGATGATGGCAAAATTAGCCTTTCAATTCGTCGTGCCGTTGATAAACCAAAAGAAGATTCAGCGGACAAACCACGTGCAAAGAAACCTTTTACACCACGTAATGATTCTCAAGACTTTAAGAAAAATCGCTCTGCTAGCAGAACTTCAGCTCCATACGAAAAGAAATCTCCTTCGCAAGCAAAAGCAACAGATTTCGATTCTCTAATGAGTTCCTTCTTGAAAGACTCTGAAGACCGTTTAACTTCATTGAAACGTAACACTGAAGGGAAACGTGGGGGCCGTGGCGGTCGCCGTTCATAATGAAACCATCAATCTCTTCTGGTGAAAACTGGAGGAGATTTTTTTGACAGAAAGGAGAGGCCAATGCAACATCAACTAACAGCGTTTTTTAGAAGAAATGTAGAAAACTATACTGAGAAAAAATATGTGCTTGCCGTATCCGGTGGCGTCGATTCGATGGTTCTTTTGAATGCAATGATCACTATATTTGGAGACGATGCAAAAGATCGACTCGTAGTGGCCCATGTGAACTATGGACTAAGAGCGCAAGCCGTGGATGAGGAGCAACTCGTTCATCGTTTTTGCAAGCTGCATCAAATTCCAATCGAGACAAAGCATTGGCAAGAAGCAGAGGGCGTAACAGCTTCTGAAAAATCCTTACGTGATTTTAGATATGATTTCTTCCGCGCAGTGACGAAAAAGCATGAGGCGGACTATTTAGTATTGGCGCATCACCAAGATGACCAAATGGAGACTGTTTTGATGAAATGGTCGCGTGGAAGTACGCTGGAAGGTCTTTCTGGAATGAAGGAAAAACGTTTCGTAAAAGAGTTGGACATTTTACGCCCGTTCTTATCTTATGAGAAAAAAGAACTCTATCAAGAGGCTAAGAAATATGACATTCCCTATTTAGAAGATGAATCGAATGAATCCGATGACTATACAAGAAACAGATATCGTCATCATGTCATTCCGTTTTTAAAAGAGGAAAATCCAAATGCCGGAAGCCACTTCCAAAAGAGTGCGCAAATGATTGCGGATGCTGTGGCGTGCTTGATGCCAATCCTAGAAGAAAAACAAGAACAGCTCTTCCAAAGAGGAAAGAAGAAAGTCACATTCCACCGCGAAGCCTTCCTCAAAGAGCCAATCGAAATGCAACGATTGCTCTTACAACAAGTGCTCATGCAAATGGATACGACGATTTCGGTAGTGCAAATGGAGCAAATCTTAGAAAAAGTAGGTTCCGACAAGGCACAACTCACGCTGGACCTCCCAAATGGCTGGAAGTTCAAGAAACGTTACGAGGAATGTTCGTTTGAAAAGGGACGTCAAAAAGTCGTTCCAAATATCGAATATATATTGGAAAAACCGGAAGATACATTAATTCGTCCAAATGAAGATGAGCAAATCTTGCTCACTACAGGAAAGACGGCTTCCGAGTTTACTATTCCTGTCTATCCAAAGGACTTCCCACTCACGATTCGTCATGCAAAACCAGGAGACAAGATTGCACTAGATGCCAGTGAAACCAAACATCAAAAACTCTCAAGATGGTTTATCAATTCCAAGATTCCACTCGAAGAACGCAAGGAAATTTGGGTGTTGGAAGACGCCTCGAAAAAAATTCGCGCAATTTTGGGCTATCGCTATGCTCAACCGTTGTTCTTTGAAGAGGAAACTGGTAAAATGATTCTATCTTACGAAAACAAAATGAGGTGCACACATGTTAAAAAATGATATGTCAGAAATTTTAGTATCAGAAGAACAGTTACAAGAAACAATCAAGAAATTAGGTGCTACGTTAGCGGAAGATTACCGCGGTAAAGATCCGTTAGTCATTTGTATTCTTAAGGGTGCTATTTTCTTTATGGCAGATTTAGTCCGCGCAATGGACTGCAACTTAGAAATTGATTTCATGGATGTATCTAGTTATGGAAATGAATTCGAATCAAGCGGCGAAGTACGTATCTTAAAAGACTTAGGTCAAAGCGTTAAAGATCGTCACGTGATTATCGTTGAAGATATTATCGATACAGGCCGTACTTTAAAACACGTGGTTGAATTATTAAAACACCGCCAAGCAGCAAGTGTAAAAGTGGTGACTTTATTAGATAAACCAGAACGTCGCGAAGAAGCCATCGAAGCGGATTATGTTGGTGTTCAAGTACCAAATAAATTCGTTGTAGGATACGGATTAGACTTCAAACAATTCTACCGTAACTTACCATGTATCGGTGTTTTAAAACCTGAGTTCTATGAAGATTAAGAAAGAGTTAAACTATTCGTCAATAAAAGTCAAATATGTTATGATGGAACGGTAGTGAAAATACTATCGTTTTTCTTTTATAAGAAGATGGGGAGGTAAAATGAATAATAATAACAATCGATCAATATTCAGATCTAGCTTACTATATATCTTGATTTTCGGTGCTATTGTCATTTTCGTTGGAATGTTTAATGGGGATCAAAAAGGTTCTACAGCAGATATTTCATACACAGAATTTATGCAAAGTCTGAAAAGTGGCGAAATTAAAGATCTCAAGATGCAATATTCGAATTCTGTATATACTATTACTGGGGAATATACAAATCCGAAAGAGCAAACGACCCAAGAAGCTAAAAATCAAAATGGATTATCTATTTTTGATAACCGTACTACAAAGAGTACAAACTTCAGAACAACAGTCTTACCAAACGACTCAACGATTAAAGAAATCAATGAAGCGGCTCAATCAAAAAATACAAAAGTTGAAACTTTACCAGAAAGTTCAACAGGCGTATGGATTTCCGTTTTATTACAAGTCGTTTTACCACTTGGGGTATTAGGGTTCTTACTTTATACAATGTTTATGAGCCAAGGTGGTCAAGGTGGACGTAACAATCCAATGAACTTCGGTAAGAGTCGTGCGACAAATCAGAAGAAACAAAACGTGAAAGTACGCTTCTCTGATGTAGCAGGTGCCGAA
The DNA here is from genome assembly GCF_041433555.1 of Granulicatella sp. 20925_1_45. NCBI lineage: Bacteria > Bacillati > Bacillota > Bacilli > Lactobacillales > Carnobacteriaceae > Granulicatella > Granulicatella sp. 20925_1_45. The sequence continues at coordinate 12,256 of NZ_JAPWBR010000027.1, forward strand.
GAAGAAAAACAAGAGCTTGTAGAAGTAGTGGAATTCTTAAAAGACCCACGTAAATTTACAGCGCTTGGTGCTCGTATTCCTGCAGGGGTACTTCTTGAGGGCCCTCCAGGGACAGGTAAAACCCTTCTTGCCAAAGCCGTTGCCGGTGAAGCAAACGTACCATTCTTCTCGATTTCAGGTTCTGAATTCGTAGAAATGTTCGTAGGGGTTGGGGCAAGCCGTGTTCGTGACTTATTCGAAAACGCGAAGAAAAATGCTCCAGCAATTATCTTTATCGATGAAATCGATGCCGTTGGTCGTCAACGTGGTGCCGGAATGGGTGGCGGACACGACGAACGTGAACAAACATTAAACCAGTTACTAGTTGAAATGGACGGGTTCGAAGGAACTGAGGGAATCATCGTGATTGCCGCAACAAACCGTTCAGACGTATTAGACCCAGCCTTACTTCGTCCAGGACGTTTTGACCGTCAAATCTTAGTAGGTCGTCCAGACGTGAAAGGCCGTGAAGCGATTCTGAAAGTACACGCACGCAATAAGAAACTTGCAAAAGACGTGGACTTAAAAGTAATCGCGCAACAAACTCCAGGATTCTCTGGGGCAGAGCTTGAAAACTTATTAAACGAAGCAGCTTTAGTAGCGGCTCGTCGTGATAAAAATGCTATCGACGCATTAGACGTGGATGAAGCACATGACCGTGTAATTGCTGGTCCGGCTAAGAGAGACCGTGCAATCAGCAAGAAAGAACGCGAAATGGTGGCTTACCACGAAGCAGGGCATACAATCGTTGGTATGGTCTTAAGCGATGCGCGTGTGGTTCATAAAGTAACGATTGTCCCTCGTGGACGCGCTGGCGGATATGCAATCATGCTTCCAAAAGAAGATCGTTTCTTAATGACAAAAGAAGAATTGTTCGAACAAGTAGTTGGACTTCTTGGTGGTCGTGCTGCTGAAGAATTTATCTTTGGTGTGAAGACAACAGGAGCAAGTAACGACTTTGAACAAGCAACAGGTATCGTTCGTAGCATGATTACAGAGTACGGAATGGTGGACGAATTAGGAACTGTTCAATACGAAGGAAATCATCAAGTATTTATCGGACGTGACTATGGTCAAACAAAAGGTTACTCAGATCAAGTGGCCTTTGAAATCGACAATGCAGTTCGTCGTATTATGAAAGAAGCGCATGAAAAAGCACTTCAAATTCTTGAAGAACATAAAGATCAATTAGAATTAATTGCTCAAAAACTTCTAGAATTAGAAACATTAGATGAACGTACAATTAAATCACTTTTCGAAACAGGTGAAATGCCAGCTCCAGTCGCTGAAGATGAATATCCAAGCGAAACAGAAGCGGCAAGTTTTGAAGAAACGAAAAAAGCCTTAGCGAAACGCGATGCGGAACAAGCTGAAGGCAAAGAGGTTCCAGAAGAGGACGAAGAAGTGGAAGTTGCAGATGTGACGGCTGCTCCTAGCGATCTTGAAGGGCCATCAGAAAACGAATAACACAAAGGGTAGGAGAGCTGAGGCTGTTGTCACAGCTCTTTTCCTTTAAAAAAGGAGAGACAAATGGCAGATTCATTATTAAAAGTATTAGCGTTCAATGATGAGGTCAAAGCCGTTGCCATGGTTGCCACAGACGCAATTGCAGAGGCGCAACGCAGACACGACACTTGGAGTTCTGCAACAGCAGCGATGGGACGTACCATCATCGGAACACAATTATTAGCAAGTAGCTTAAAAGGCGACGAACGCATCACGGTTCAAGTGAACGGGGATGGCCCTGGTGGAAAAATCATGGCCGATGCGAATGGTCGTGGGGAAATGCGTGGTTATATCACAAACCCTCATGTGAGCCTTGAGTTAAACGACAAAGGAAAATTAGATGTCCGTGGTGTCGTTGGTACAAACGGGACGATTACCGTCATCAAAGACTTAAATATGAGAGAACCATTCTCTGGTCAAGTGCCAATCGTGGACGGAGAACTCGGAATGGACTTTACGTATTACTTAGCAGTCTCTGAACAAATCAATGGAGCTGTTGGGGTATCAGTTCTTGTGAATCCAGATGAAACGGTTCGTGCAGCAGGCGGGTTCATGATTCAGCTATTACCAGGTGCGAGCGAAGCGACAATTTCAGAAATCGAACGTCGTATTAGCGAGATTCCAATGGTTTCAAAATTAATTGACCAACAAGAATCACCACGCGATATTTTAAATCGACTACTCGGCGAAGAAAACATTCGTGAGTTAGAAGAAATGCCTGTGAAATTCCATTGTGGATGTACGCGTGAACGTTTCAGCGCAGGGTTGATGTCGATTGGGGTGGATGATTTACAACACTTGATTGACGAAGACCATGGCGCAGAAGTTGTGTGTCATTTCTGCGGTGAGAAATATCATTTCGATGAAGCAGAATTACAAGGCTTAATTGATGAAATTAATGCTAAACGCGAAGAGGCAGACGTATAATCATTAAGGTTTAAGAGAGTGAGAAGAGGTGCTTCCATTTCTTCTCACTCTTTTTGTATTTTCAGCCGTTAAAGCTATACAAATAAAGAAAAACTTAGTATAATACATACATAATACGAACGAGGTATATAGATGTTTAAACGAATTTTTGCTCGAATGAAAGGCATTTTAATGTTATTTGCAGGGAGTATCGCTCTCTTGGAAATCGCTCTAATGCTTGATTTTAAAACATTTGAACAATTTAATTTTTACCGAGATGTCGACGTTTGGAGTCACCCAATTCTCATAGTGCAGCTAGTAATGGTTGTTATCGTGCTCCTTCTGCTAGGGCAAGTCGTCGGATTATCGGTGAAATATTATTTCGCATTCAAGAAATTAGATGCACTCTTCCCGAATAATGAATGGGAACAAAAAGACTTTAAAGAAAAAGCAGACTATGTCGATGAAAAATTTGAAGCGATGATTGTAAAAGAAGTGCTGATCTTTTACGGAAGCCATTTTACAGTGATTCCGCTAAAAGAACTCAAAGAAATTCATCTGTATCGTACGCGTACAGGACGCCGTGTGTATTATGGAATTAAGTTCATGTTTAAGAAAAAAAGACGTTCCTTTATTCCAAATACGTATGGGAAGTCATTAGAAGACGGCTATCGTCTCGTTCGAAAAGTGAATTACTTCGTCCCAGTTAAGATTAGGGACGATTGGAAAAATAGCAATAGAAAGTAGGAAATTAAGGTGCATAAAGGGTATGTGAGAAGAACAATCTTTCTCTGGGGTTCCGCTCTCATTTGGGTTCTGATAGGGGTTTTCTTTTTCTCTGGAACCGTAAAAGGATACATGGGAGGAGAGTCGCTCTATAAGGCCGGAGACATTTATCATTTGAATGATGCTGGCACTTCCGTTGCGATTCGTGTGTTGGATATAGATTCAGAGGCCCTCACTTACGATGGAAAAGAATATTACTTAATAAAGCATGAAAAAGGGGTTACGCCACTTCAAGCGCAAGCCAAAGACATTAAACAGTTGTTGGATTTGAAAAAAGCGAATCCAAATGACTGGGAGCATTTAAAGCAAGAGAATATTTATTTAAATGTTCGAGTAACGCCAGAAGTAACAAAGGGGCGTAGAGGGAGTAAGACTGTCCATATACCGGCAGTATTGATAGAAGCCTTTACAAGACAATATCGGAAGGGGACTCTCTTACCGACAGAAGACGCTGTACCGCTGGACTTCCTTCATTATTTAACTTTGACATCATTTATAAATCGATTGTTGGAGACGGGAGTTACACTTTTTGTATTTCTATTAGCGTTAGTCTCCTTCTACAGTGCGTATAGACGAGTGCGTACATTGAAGAAAGAATACGAGGCATTTGATAAAGAGTTTCCACGATACACTCAAAATATGAAGGCTTTACTAATGGATGCGGATTTTAATGATCCTAAGCTAAAAGTACTGGTGAAGGATCACAAGTTCGTTTGCTATAATAAGGATTTTAGAGTGATTAAACTGAAAGAAGTACGAAATGTTGATGTTCGCCGCCAAAAGACAAAAAGCAGTGTTACCTATGCCATTGATTTTGCATTTGGCGGGAATAAGAATGTAACCATTCAATTGAAGAATCGTCCAGAAAACGTTCGCCAATTAGTGGAGTATTTAAATGAAAAAGAAGGAACCAAAATATCGCTGCCGTTTCAATGGTAATAGGTATGCGGTTTAATTGAGATGAGTCAAAAATTCAATAGAAAGCAGGGTTCAAAATGCATAAAGGGTATGGAAGAAGAACAGGACCAATATGGGTTGTAGTAGCGATAATGGCTGTAGTGATGGTGATTATTGCACGTGCGGGATTCAAATCATTCCAGAGCGCGGAAGACTTATACAAAGCTAATGAGGTTTACTATGTCAACGATAAAGGTTCGTCAGTAGCGATTAAGGTAATGGATATCGATCCAGAACCACTCGTTTTAAATGGACACAACTATTATTTAGTGAAACACGAAAGAGGCGTTGCGGTCTTTGAGGCAAAATCAGATGAATTGAATAATGTCTTAGAAGCCAAGAAGGCTGCCGGAAACGGTGAAAATGCACTTGCAGGCGATAATCTTTATTTGAGTGTGCGTGTAACGCCAGAACAAAGAAAAGGGAAAGGCTCTAACGTCAAGGTGAATGTAACACCGGAGATGAAAGAAGCCTTTTACAAGAAATATAAAGAGAGCCCGCTGTATTCAGAAAATACTAAGACGAAAATCGATGAATCCAGAATCTTGAAGTTGACCACTTCTGAAGATCAATGGGGAGATTCGGCATTCACGTTTGTCATGCTTGCCATCGTTCTTGGGCTCATCGGGTTCCAAATTTATCAAACGCGTCGCTTGAAGGCGCAGTATGCTCGATTTGATGCGTACTTCCCTGAGTATGCGAACAATATGAAGCAGTTGCTGGATGATGCAGAATATGTGGATCCGAAACTCAAGATTCTTGTGATGGAAGGCATTCTTGTAAGCTACGACATTAACTTTACGGTCATCGACTTATCAGAAGTCAGCAAGGCTTACTTAGTTTTTGAAAACAGACGAAAAGGCGGCATGAAGGTTCATTTACGTTTTGAATATGCAAATAAGAAATACGATTCGATTCTCTTTAGAAGACAATTATTACGTCTCAAAGAGCTTGTGGAATATTTAAACGAAGAATACAACTTAGGATTGAAATTGGATTTTAGACTCCTAGGATAAGAAATAGAAATTGAAGGTGGAATATTTTTGCATAAAGGGATATTTAGAAGAACATGGGGGATGTGGATTCTCACCGCCCTGTTAGGATTAACAGTGGTGGTGGTGGGATTTGTAGTGTCATTTGGATTTATGAGCGGACGTGAATTATACGAACATGAAATCATTTATAAAATGGAAAATGATTCATCGTCCACTTCGATTAAGGTGTTAGATATCGACCCAAAGCCTCTTGAGATAGACGATGAAACTTATTATTTAGTGAAACACAATTATGGAGTATCGTTTCTAAGAACAGATGCTTCTGAAATTAAACAAATTCTAGAGTTTAAAGAGGCGCTTTCTGAGAAAACGAACGCACTCGCCTCATCAGACTTCTACTTGAATATACGTGTAGTTCCTGAGAAGAAGAAAACAGGAAGAACCAGCGTTAAAACACATATTACGCAAGAAATGAAGGAAGCCTTTGAAAAGAAATTCAAACTTAGCCCACTTTCGGTGCAGGCGCCTCTCGATAAATTGGACACAAAGCATTTTTTAACCATTACGGATAGTGCGGCAAGGTTTGTCGATATCGTGATGTTCATCGTAGTCGTTGTGTTCTTTGTCATTGTATTGGTGTGGCAAATCGTTCGCGTTCGTCGCATCAAACAACATTATGGTCGTTTTGATGAGTTGTTCCCTGACTACAAAGACGATATGAAACGTTTATTGGATGATGCGGAGTATTTGGATGAAAAACTTGGTGTACTTGTCAAAGACGGAATTTTAGTTTCTTATGGAACTGAGTTTAGGGTAGTGGACTTAGAAAAAGCCGTTAGCGCATCCGTTCTTCGCCAAAAATCAAAATGGGGCGGGAAATATCGATTTACGTTCTTCAATGGAGGCCGTAAGCAAGTAGAAGAAGTTCCTCTTGGCGATTTAAAGGACAATATTATTGATTTAGTTCATTATTTGAGAGAAGTTTGCTCATATAATGTTTATATTCAATTTTAAAAAAATAAAATATTTTTTATGGTACACATAACAGTCTACAATTTATTTGTAGGCTGTTTTTCTTGGTCTAATTAAAACCCCCGGATTGTCCGGGGGTCCAAAAAGCTTTAGCGGAGTGATAATGAAAAAACAAGCCTCCTTAGTTATAATTCGTATGTGGTCTGCAAACTACA
>NZ_JAPWBR010000028.1:0-18599 GCF_041433555.1 Granulicatella sp. 20925_1_45
TTATTATCCCAAATAATGTTTTTATCTTTGATTTGTAGCGTAGCTTCTAGTATATTGTTCATATGGTCATCATCCTTTTGTATTAGGTTTAGCGATTTTAATATAACGGATGTTGGCCTTTTTGTATACACTAAAATAGGGTTGTGGAAAATTTCCATCAACCCTAGAAATTATAGAACCAAATAAACGCATTTAAAAAAACTAGCAGAAAAACTGCTAGTTTTTTTGTATCTAATAAAAGTAGTACATATCAAACGAGATGTTAAATTTAGTTATTTTTTACGTAATAGGTTGTTCTTCCTTTTCCATATCGATTAATATAGCCCTCTTCGACGAGTTTTTTCAGCATATTTTCAACGGTTGCTTTACCTATACTTGGAACTAATTCCATGATATCTGATTTAGTAAACTTGCCCAATTTTTTATTGACTGCTCTTCTAACCAGTTCAATAGAAGGGAGCTTTTCATCTACATAGTCAACTCTCTCTTCAAAATCAATATAAGCTGCCAATATTGTTCTAAGAATATATTTTATAAAAGGAGTCACATCTTCTTGACCTTCATACCAATTCAAACCACTTTTTCTTAAAGATGAGTAATAACCCTCTTTATTTTGCTCAATTTTACTCTCTAAACTAATGTACTTCCCAATCACATACCCTTGTCTATATAAAAGAAGTGTCGTTAACAATCGACTCATTCGACCATTTCCATCATTAAATGGATGAATACACAGAAAATCATGGATAAATATCGGGATTAACAACAACGAATCTACTTCATGTTTATCCAAAGCTTTATTAAGCTCTCTACAAATGTCTTCAATTGCTTTAGGTGTCTCATATGGAGGTAACGGCTTAAATATTTCTATAACATTACCATTTTGATCCTTTTCAACGATAGAATTTTGAGTGTTTTTATATCTTCCTCCAATTCCTTTTTCACTATATTTATACAATTCTCTGTGGAGTTGTAAAATATAATTGCTATTGATAGGAATATATTCATAACTTTCATGTATCGTATTTAAGACGTCCCTATATCCTAAAATTTCTTCCTCGTCTCTGTTTCTCGGTGTTGTTTTATGAGCCATTAACTCCTTAATTCTCGTTGTTGTCGTGATAATTCCTTCTATTTTATTCGAATCTTCCACGCTTTGACCTTTAGCGATTTCTACCAATTTATCTAAAACGGCAGGTTTTTGTTCCAAAAACAGCTCTTGTTTACCCTTATGTTCATGAATTTTTGCTAGAAGATTAATCACTTCAACATCCCATTGACTTTGCGATAATTTTTCATAATCAAAAACTCTCATTCGCCTACCTCCTTCTTTTTTCTCCTAATTATACATTGTTTTTAGGCGATTTAAAAGTAGTTAGGCGATTCTGCCTTACTTCCTTTTCGCCTAATATTGCCTCATTTTTAGGCGATTTGAAAATAAGTTAGGCGATTCTATCCACCTCCAAGCACCTCTCCCCTCACTCCGCCGCGGGATTCCAAATACAATAAGACGTCTGTTCAGTTAACCCTGTTTTCATTGCCATTACACCTCATAAAAAGCACATCTAAAAGCCGATGAAGAAGCCTGCGGATGCTATACAAACCGTAACGTGTATAGCATTACATGCGAATTAGTTGGCGTAGGAATTTATTCCTTACGCCAACTTTGAGGCTGTAAAGGTGAGAGACTCTTCGAGGCTCGCACCGGTGCAACATTACGGTATGTATAGCAACAATCCGCTGGTCTTCAAAGTCGGCTTTTAGACCTTCGGTCTACCCTTGACCTATTTTTTTATGAAGAGTATAATTGCCCTTATGAAAAAAACAGCGATTAACTTAACAGACGGGCCGATTTTGCGGTCTATTATTGCATTTGCAATCCCAATTATAATCTCAAACATATTCCAGCAACTATACAACACTGCCGACATCATGATTGTCGGGAGGTTCCTTGGGCAGGATGCGCTGGCAGCGGTTGGAGCCACAGCCGCCATCTTTGAACTCATCGTCGGATTCTCGCTTGGAGTCGGAAACGGGATGGGCGTTATTATCGCACGCTATTACGGGGCCAATAACCATCGCCTCTTGAAACGTGCCGTTGGAGCAACTCTTGTCATCGGAGCCTTTCTTAGTCTCCTTGTGGCCATTATCGGAAGTTTCGGCATGTATCCTCTCCTTCAGTTTCTTGGAACGCCTGAGAGTATCATCGACCAGTCGTATGAATATATCTCGATTGTCGTAATCGGTATTGCCGTGACCTTTGCATATAACCTCTGTGCGGGTCTGCTTCGTGCAGTCGGCGACAGTCAGGCGGCACTCTACTTCCTGATTTTCTCAGCGGTAGTAAACGTATTTTTAGATATCTTACTCATTACAACGTTCAACATGGGCGTTGCGGCAGCGGCGATTGCGACGATTATCGCACAGGGCTTATCGGCCGTCCTCTGCTTTATTTATATTAAAAAACGCGCCAGCTTCTTGATTCCAGCAAAAAGTGATTTCGTACGCGACGACGAATTATACATGGACTTACTCAGCCAAGGCCTAGCCATGGGACTCATGTCGTCCATCGTATCGATTGGATCCGTGATGCTTCAATCTTCTATCAACGCACTCGGACCAGTCATCATCAGCGCGCAAACATCAGCACGACGCATCTTCGCGTTCTCGACACTCCCATTCGCGGCGATTGCGGCAGCAATGACGACCTTCACTTCGCAAAACTTCGGGGCAAACAAACCGCACCGTATCGCAAAAGGCATTCGTCAAGGAAGTCTCGTAGCGTTCGGCTGGGCGATTTTGGTATGCATCTTCTTGTTCTTTGCAAGTCCTGCGTTAAATGAACTTATCTCTGGTTCAAGCGACCCTGTACTTCTGGACAATGCGGCGCTTTACAACCGTATCGGGTCAATGTTCTATATCCCGCTTGCGCTTCTATTGATTTTACGAAATAGTTTGCAAGGGCTAGGGCAAAAGGTAACGCCATTGGTTTCGAGCTTTATTGAGTTGGTGGGGAAAGTGCTTTTTGTCATCTTCATCATTCCGCACACTGGCTATCTTGGAGTTATTTTCTCTGAGCCGATTATCTGGTGTTTGATGGCGATCTATCTTTCATATGCCTTCTTACGTCATCCGCTTATTAAAGAAGTAAGGCATGAAATATTTTAATAGAAAAGAGACAAAATAAAACCCTCGGTTTCTTCATAGTGTTGATGGTAAGGACACCGGGCTGAGCTTAAATCTCAGCCCTACCAAGCTTCAAACTGACTCTACGGGTCTTACCCTAGAGTCAGTAATTCACATTGGTTGTTCTTCCTTACCATTCACACTATAGAACCGAGGGATTTTTGTCTCTTTTCAGCGCTTCTTACTCTGAGAGATGACGCAAGAAGAAAGAATAGCCCTCTCTAACGCTAATTATCGGCACAGAGGGAAACTTCAAGTTAGCCAGTGCTTCAAAAGGATGCTGTCATAGAAGGAATGCTGCTGGACGATTTTTAGGTGTTGTTGGATTTCTTTTTGAAAATCCACAACGCCTCTTTTTTTACCAAGATTTTGGCGTATAATGAAGGTGAATAAACAGAAAGCGGTGATGAGATGGGACAAATTACAGATCAATTAAGGCAGAAGTTTGTGGAGGTGTACGGCACGGAGCCGGAGGAGAGTTTCTTTGCTCCGGGGCGCGTGAATTTAATCGGGGAACATACCGACTATAATGGCGGACACGTTTTTCCTTGCGCGATTACGCTGGGGACTTATGCGTGGGTGAAGCCACGTTCGGACAAGAAGCTCCGTCTCTATTCGGACAATTTTCCGAAGGATGGTATACGCGAGCTCGATATGATCGACTTGGCTTACAGGGGCAGTGACTCGTGGGCGAACTATGTCAAGGGCGTTTTCGTGTACTTGGCGGACCTCGGCTTCGCTTTTCCGCACGGCATGGACATCGCATTTTACGGAAACATCCCGAACGGCTCGGGTCTCTCATCGTCAGCCTCATTCGAGCTGCTCGTGGGCGTCATCGCTCGCAAAGTATATACTCTAGACATCGACACGCTGGGTCTCGTGAAGGTTGGGAAACGTGTGGAAAATGACTTCATTGGTGTGAATTCCGGCATCATGGACCAGTTCGCTGTGGGGATGGGCAAAAAGGACCACGCCATCTTCCTCGACTGTGCAACGCTGGAGTATGAACTCGTTCCAGTGAAACTCGGCGACTATCGTATCGTGATTATGAACACGAATAAACGCCGCGAACTGGCCGATTCGAAATACAACGAACGCTTTGCCGAAACGCGCATTGCTTTGAAGGAACTACAAGAACACGTGGCTATCGAGACCTTGGGGGACCTCACCATCGATCAGTTCGATGAGTTGAAGCATCACCTATCTAGCGAACTCTTTGTGAAACGTGCTCGTCATGCCGTAAGTGAAAACGAACGGACGGTGCTTGCGACACGTGTCTTAAAAGAAGGCGACCTCGCTCACTTCGGACGTCTGATGAACGAGAGCCATCTCTCTACCGAACTCGACTACGAGGTAACCGGTAAGGAACTCGACACGCTGGTGCATACCGCTTGGGAACAAGCTGGCGTTCTTGGCGCTCGTATGACAGGAGCTGGATTTGGCGGCTGTGCCATCGCTCTGGTGCATAAGGACCATATCGATGCCTTTAAAGCCAACGTTGCCAAAGTTTATACTGAAGAGATTGGCTACGCTCCAAGCTTTTACATTGCGGAAATTGCGGACGGGGCGCATTAATACAAACAAAAAAAAGCATTGGATGTACGAGATCCAATGCTCTTTCTGTGAAGGTATTTATTATCTACCCCTTCACTATAGCATACTTCTTTTTATAATCAAGTAAATTAGTGGACACTTCCCTACTTTTCCTAGCAATAGTATAATGAACCTGAGAAGACGGAAAGCGGTGATGAGAGATGAGCAATTATTTAAAATTAAATCAAGAAAGATGGAATCATGTAAACAACGACTATACCGATCCAGTGACACATGAAGAATTAGAAGAAGCTAAGAAACATCCAATTTCTGTTGCATTAACGGTTGGAAAAAAAGTTCCACAAGAATGGTTTGAAAAAGCCAGTGGGAAAAAGATATTAGGGTTAGCTTGTGGTGGCGGTCAGCAGGGTCCCGTTTTTGCCGCAAAAGGTTATGATGTCACCATAATGGATTTTTCTACCTCACAATTACAAAAAGATGAGATGGTTGCTAAAAGAGAAGGTTTAACAATCAATACCGTTCAAGCCGATATGACAAAACCATTCCCTTTTGAAGATGAAACGTTTGATATTATTTTTAATCCCGTTTCGAATGTCTATATAGAAGATTTAGAAAACATGTATAAAGAAGCCGCTCGTGTATTGAAAAAAGGTGGCTTGTTAATGGTCGGTTTTATGAATCCTTGGATATACATGTATGACGCCGACGTTGTATGGGACCAACCCGACGAGGAATTACTGTTAAAGTTCTCCATCCCTTTTAATTCAAAAGAGCTTGAAGAACAAGGCAAAATCACCATCAATCCAGAATACGGATATGAATTTAGCCATACCTTAGAAACTCAGATTCGAGGACAATTGAAAAACGGTCTCGCGATGATTGATTTTTATGAATCGTGCGACAAAAGGCATCGATTATCACAATTTGGCAACGACTATATCGCTACACTCTGCGTCAAATTATAATGTTATAGAACAAATACGAAAAGGCTAAGCGACAGTCTCGCTTAGCCTTATTTTTCTGGTTGAAAATATCAAAAAATCTATTCAACACCTGCTTGTGAAGTGTTATACTTATGGTAGGCAACTAGCCTCGTAAGGAGGTGAGGCTTTAGTGGAAATGTTCATTATATATTTTCTTGCTCCACTACATGTGGGACTAATTTTAATATTAGTAGAGTATTTGCTAAACTCTAGCAAGAAAAAATAGTTGCCTTAGCACCAGAACGTTAATCTAACGAAAAAAAGAGCATTGGATCATCCACATCCAATGCTCTTTCTGGCTTTAGTGATTTGAAATATTCACTATTTTCTTGCTCCTTTAATATACCATAAATTTATTTAATGTCAAGATACGCTCCATCAAGGTAAATGAAAAGGTGTGATTTCTCCCATACACGAAGAAGGTGTGATAGTTAAAAAAAGACAAAAGGCCCTCGGTTCTATAGTGTGAATGGTAAGAAGAGCAACCAACGTGAATTACTGACTCTAGGGTAAAACCCGCAGAGTCAGTTTGAAGCTTGGTAGGAGCCAAGACTCAGGCTTGGCCCGGTGCCTTACCATCAACACTATGAAGATACCAAGGGTTATTTTTTGTCTTTTTTATTAACTTTGAACCGACACAACTTCTAGCTCGCCGTTTTCGTTCTGAAGAACTTTAAACATAATCTCGTCCCCTTCTTTTGGCCCGTCTGGGTGCTTCGAGTCCATCAAGAGCGTGCCGAAGCATTGGTTGCCTTCCACGCGCGAGATGCGGACCCACAAGCGTTCAGGATCCTTCGTCTTGTCTTCGTAGTAGACCGCTACGCCAAAGTCATCGGGATGCTCGCGGCGGCGGAATCGGTCGAGTCCTTGGAACGAGCGTGTCTCTTCTTTTTCTTTGCTCTTTGTGTCATAGACTTCCGCAATGACGCGTCTTGAACGGTCAACAATATACGGATCCACTTCAATCCATTTCATTGAACAGAACTCGCAGTCATCAAGGTTCGCTAGACGAATCAGATACATCGTCTCTTCTGGAATCAATCGCATGTCTAGCGTTGATTCGCCTTCTTTTGCGATCCATAGCGGTTGGAAGGAAACGCCGACCTCTTCGTCGATATATCCGTAGAGGACGAGCCCTGTGTCGCCAGCCTTGGCTACTTCTGGCATCACGTCTTCGATGAGCGCTGCGCAGCGAACGTAGACGAGTTGATGGTAGAAGCTGCGGAAAGAGGCTTCTTTTACTTTTTGCATTTGGCTTGCGATTGGAATTTCATTTGGGAAGAGTTCGCCTTTGATGTCGAGTCCTGGCGCAAAACCGCATCGGTCAAGCCACTCCGGACTTGTCACCTCTGGGATTGGTTCGGCGTGGGCCTTGGAGGCGAAACGCTCTCTGCTGTCGGCCACGATGTCCACCGGCAGATCCAGGTTCACATGCTCCATCCATTTCCAACGATAATCATCCGGCAAATGCAAGAGCAGAATCTGCGTCTTGCCTTCATGCTCGTAAATGTCCAGCACCTTGAAGTGGCTGTCGCGGTTAGCCACGTGTAGCCCCCAGTTCGTGCCGTGCTCCGCCTTCGTTAGGTCAAAGAGGTGGTTCGATAAAATGCTGAAACGGTGCGTTGTCACCATGCCGCCCACCCGGCTCGTCGCGTCGGTAAAGGCCGCGTTACGCACAATCTGCCCCACCTGGAACTTCGCCGCTTCTTCTGGCGTGAGGTTGATGTCTCTAGCAAAGAGCTGCAATCCCGGCAGCATCTCATTCATTAGTTGTTCAAGTTGTTGTACTTCTGTCATTCTTCTTCTCCTGTCTTACCACAATGCACGTTCTAGTGTGTCGTTATCGTACGGTTGGAGGTTCACGATGCTCGACTTGATCGTTCCATCCGCTTTCTTAGTCGTCTGTGGCTCTGATTCGCCGATTAACAGCACATTGATTCCTTCTTTTTTGGCAAATACAATCACCGATGTCCCTGATTCAGACACATAACACTCCACGATTTCGTAAGAGTCGCCTCCAGATTGGAAATTCAGCCCTGCCCACTTGAAGTTCGCCTTCTCACCATCGACCGTAGCATATTTGAAGAGCTGGTCTGGAACGGCTAAATCATAGTACTCACGCTGGGTCGCTGGACTCGTGCGCTCATAGATTTCGCCTCTTTTACGCGCATAAATCGCCATCGCATCCGCAACCGATTGATTCGCAGACGCCTCAGAAGTTGCTTTCCATGTCGCATTGTCGGTAAAGCCTTTTAATAAATCAGCGTCCTTCACGACTTGAAACGCTGCTTTTGCAAGTGTCTCACGCGTCACATTCGTCGCATGAAGCACCAGCGGCTCGCCGTCTTCGTACCCAAAGAGGAACGCCTCTTTCTTCGTAGCGTCCAGATACGCCTCCACCACGATCACATCGTAGTCGTTAGAAGCCACAACGCCCATCATATTCCATTTGATCTTATCGCCATTGATGGTCGCAGCATCCATGTGAATCGCCTCGTGCAAGGCCTCGAAATGCTGCCCAGTCGACGCATTCCACCGCTTCATGAAGTCGCTAAATCCAGTCGCGTTAAAACGAACCAAGAGCTCCAAGTCCGAATAGGCATAGTCGATGTCATCCTTGTCGCTTGGAAACTGCTCAAACATCTCATCACGCACCTTCTTGGCCGCGGCTAACCCTTCTGTGATATCGGCATCCTTGGCCGCAACATTATACGATAAGAGCAACATCTCAAAATACGTCGCGTGCTCAGTCTGGGCAACTGTTGTCGGTGTCCCCGTTGTCGCTTGAACCGTCGTTGGTGCCTGGGTTGTCGTCACTTCTTCTGGTTTCTTGTTACATGCCGCAAGTGCCAACACACAAAGCGCCGATGCTAGGATTTGTCTTCTCTTCATACTCTCTCCTCCAATCATGAAACCCTTCTCTATTCAAGATTATTATAGCATAGGTGGGAGGGAAAAAGCAGGTGGTGGCGGAGATAAAAAAGGAATTAAGCAGAGGGTGTCTGCTTAATTCCCTTCCAAATCAATTTATTTTAAAAGGCATTAAAAAATTATCTAGTTTTCAAACAATTCATCAATAGGTTTCCATGATTCCTTGTTCATTTGGTCAACCCACGGACCATCATTGAGATACCAGAGACTTTCATTATAATCTCTTACAAAGGCCCATTTAACCTTATGACGCTTTGCGTAGTCCTTAAGAGCTTCATATTTAGCTGGAGCATATGGATCAATATTCTTATCCATTCCAGATAACGTTTCTCCGCCTTTTGTTTCGATGATATAAATATCCCCATTTTTCATTTTCACAATGAAGTCTGGATAGAAATGACTTCGTCCACCGTTCGTTCCGTAAGCAAGTGAGAAATACTGTGTACCAGAATCACCATTTTTGTATACAAAATCCACATCTTCTCGTTCTTCCATATATCGCTCGAACAGTCTTTCAACAAGACTAGGTCTGGCTGCTATCGATGCAGTAGTATATCCAGCATATGCGCTTGTGCGAACAATCTTACCTTCTATTTGAGGATTATAGGTATATCGTTCCTCCAATGGAAGCGTAAAATCGTTTTGTTGGATGTTTTCAAGTTCTAGAGTCATTGCTTTTGCTATATCAATTTTTCTAAACTCATCACGGAGCACTCGCCAGTTATTGAGGATAAATGCCGTCCACTCTTGTGCATCTAATTTTAGGAGGCGTTCCTCTGTTGGACGTCCATCAGCTAGGAAGAAACGTTTAAGAATCGCTTCAACCTTTGATACAGGTAGGTGAGTCACACGATCCAGTTCATGGAAGGCGTGCAGTAAATCAAGACGATTCCCACGATAATCCACCTCAACAGAGCGTTCAAGATCTTGTAGTCGATCTGCATGATCGAGGGTATCAAATCGACCCTGCTTATACGTTGTCTTGATTGTTCGGCGAATAATTAGCCCGTGATTCTCCACTTCCTTTCTATTTTCTTCAACATCATTAGAAAGATTCCACGCTTCTTTCAATCCTTCGTATAGGTTTTTGCGGATAGCTTTTTCGTCTTTCTCAGCAGTTTCATTGATAATGCGTTCACTAATCAATTTTAAATCTTTAGCACTATCCTTTAATCGAAGGATAGGCGTTGGGGCAACGGCTCCGCCCTCCGCAAAAGCTCCAGTTAGGAAATCTTTATCAAAAGTGTAGAGATACGCATTATCTAGAACGTCAACGTTATAGTGTCCTCGTTGTGGTTGAGGCATACGACGAATACGGCCGATTGTTTGGATGGTAAAGTATTCACCCATATTTTCACGGATTTTAACTAATATTTTTGCACGGGGAGCATCCCAACCCGTGGCGATTGCTTGTTTGATGATTAGATATTCGACGGGATTATCTAGTTTTGTCACGTCTAGGTGATTTCGTTTTTTATCCGCTAGCCAGATTCCTAGTTTCCCGTCTTCGTATGTTTTCTTCAGCCGGTTTTCAATATAATTTTCAATTCTTGAAACTAAATCGGCTTCTGAATCTGATTTATCAGGCAACTGGACGATGACTAATGGATTTACACCTTGAATGCCGTTGTTTTGGTATTCATGAACGATTTCTTTCCGTTTGTTCTCCGCCGCCTCAAAAAGAAGGGCAAATTCATCTGTAACGTCCAATTCGATATCTAATCCCTCGTTTACTACCACAGCCTTTGTGATCAATCCTGATTCTATAACAGATTCTTCAGTAACTTCGTAGTATTCCGAAATCTTTGAAGTATTAGAATTTGCAATGGTAGCAGATACACGTACAGTTTTTGAGGCTTTAAAGCGAGAAATTACATCGCGAGCTTTAGTTGTATCGTTACGATGCGCTTCATCGATAACAAGTATAAAATGGCGCCCTTGTTGGAAAGCTTTTTCGATCTTGTCATCAAGATTGTCACGTTCACTATCGGTTAACATCGCTTTAGATTTTTTCCCGATTACTCGTTCGTAGTTGATAAATGTCACTGTGTCTCTGTCAAAACCATTTAGAAGTGCATCATCAACTGATTGTGCTTTGATGCTAGAAAAACCTTTTGCCTTATCTTGGCTCTGTTCCTCTAATTCTCCTGCTCCGGGAGTAAACCAGACAAAAGCAACATTATCATGTGTTGTTGAAATGTAGTCATTTATCCATGAGAGCAGACAGATTGTTTTACCCGAACCCGTCGGGGCTTTAATAATCAATTCGTTCACTCCATATTCAGGAGCAGTGAAACTCAGAAGTTTATCAACCATGTTTTTTTGAAAATCTTTTAATTCTATCATGACCATAGATCCTTTCCAAAGTAATAATCAGGAATTACCTGTCTTGAGATATTCAACATCGACAGTACTGTTTCTTCCTTGCTATCTAGAAAAACTTCAGAATGAATAAAAAGAGTAGAGTCTTTTTCTAGTTTTCCTTCTTTAATTAAATCAGCTAAATGATCTTCCGTAAGAATAATTTGAACAGATGGATTTGAGATATCAACTCCAAATTCTAATTCAACAAGTGGAGTGATATAATTCAAAAGTTCATCTTCTAGTTGAAAATCAGGAAAATCGTTCTTATCAACAAAATCTGTTTTAAAGTATTTGAGATTATGAGGTAGCTCTTTCTGGATATTAGTCAATCGCTTATAAGTTACTTCTTCGCAAATATTGTTTTCATTATTGGTACATAGAATGTATCTACGATTACCTCCATCTTCTTGGTTAAGTTGCTCTACTGCATGGCCGGTTGTTCCTGAACCTGCAAAGAAATCAAGAACTTGGGAATTCTTATTATCTGTTCTATCAAGTAGCCAAGAAATTAGATTTGTATCTTTAGGGTAAGAGAAGGGAGCGTCTGGTATAATATTTTTTAATTGCTTTGCTCCTTGCGTACTTGAGAAAGAATCAATCACGCCCATAGGTCTCTGACTACGCAAAATGATATTTCCATCATTGTCTGCTTTTAGATATTGTTTTGTATAAACAACCCACTCATCTTTTACATTTTGCTTAATCTCTACAAATCCATTTTTAAGTCCCCACTCAAATTTCTTCCGTGACCATCTCCAACATGCTTTCTTCCCATTATTATTGTCTGATGGCATTATAAAACTACCATCAGGAGCTTCGATAGGATAATCTAACGATTCAGAATACTGAATTGATCCCATTCCTAATTTCTGTAAATAATACTTACCTCTAGTTACTTCGTACTCGTCTGAAAATTTATATCTATCCTCATTAGAGATAGGAACTCCTTTGATTTCGACCGCATCAATATCTTTTGAATACACAAGTATATATTCATGCTTTAATCTAAACAACTTACTATCCGAACTTCCACCCCCTTCTCTATTACTCCAAATTAAATTAGCTACAAAATTAGTCTCTCCAAAAATAGAATCACATAAAAGTTTTAATTGAGATTGCTCATTATTATCAATAGAAATATAAATTAATCCTGAATCATTTAACAACACCCTCGCATACTCAAGACGCTTGCTCATAAAAGAAAGCCACTTTGAGTGTGAATATCCATCATTTTTATCAATTATTTTATCATTATAAATAAAATCTTTATTTCCGGTATTGTATGGGGGATCAATATAAATAACGTCTATTTTCCCTGCATGAGTTTTTTCAAGTAGCTTCAAGATATGAAGATTATCGCCTTCTAACAGAAAGTTGTAATCATGAGAATCCGGATTCCCTGCTATCTTTTTCTCTACATCTTCCACGAAGACAGGTATTTTTGTTTTCATTTCTTCTTCGACGATTTCCGCATGTTCTTCCCAAACTAGACCGTACTTTTTAGTTTGTAATAGGCGGATAACTTCTTCCAGTTTATTGACATCTTCATTACGCTGCTCCTCAAGAGCTTGTCCCAAGAGCTGTTTAACATATTGGATTACGCCATCTTTTTCATTTTTTCGTGGACGTTCAATGAAATCTTCTGACATTAAACACTACCTCCATTTTTTATTTAGTTTCTTTTTAATATTCTTTTTCTTATGAAATATACTTTTTAAGTATACCATGAAAGCATTTTCTGAAAAAGAGGTATCTTATTTAAAACTATCCTTTTCTGGTTTCAACCAACTTAGGAATATTTCCTTCATCCTTTTTCCACTCTTCTAAAACAAGGTAATAATTCCGATTCACTACGAAAACAACAGAGCCTACTGATATTTTCATCAGTAGGCTCTAATTTATTCCAATATTTCATTGACTTTTTGCTGAACTGCATCGTAGTCATAGCCCGCAGCTTCAAGTCGCTCTTTGCGTTCTTCTCCATTTCCCCAATCACCCTGAATCACTTCATAAGCAACAGCATCCATCGTTTTTATATCATTGATTTGAGATCCTTGTAACGCAAGATTTACTTTCTCTTGAATTAACCCTGCATCATACCCCGCTTCTGTTAATCGTTGTATGCGTTCTTGACCATTGCCCCACTCTCCTTGCATAACTTGTTGAACAATTTCATTTTCACTTTCATCTTCATTACGAAAAACTCCTAAACGTTCCCAAATATGCATTCGGACTTTTTCCTCTGGAAAGTGGTTATGTAAAATCTCAACCAGATTATTTCCGAGTGACGCAAAATATTGCATTCTTTCAATAAAATATGATCGTACACTCTCTGTAGTTCCTCCATGCAACTCCATACTTCGATGAGGGCAGCTGGTTGGTACAAATTCATGATGAAGTCGCACCGTCTCTCGTGAAATCGGCATTCCTGCTTCTACCAAGTCTGCTGCTGCTTTCAATAGAGTAACATCCTCATTCTGTAGGAATTCTTCATCGCTGGCTGATAGACTCTCACACACTTCGTATCCAACAGAACGACAGTTACTCCACCAATCTCCAGTATGGTAGCCAATATTTTCAATAGGAACGACTTGAACAATCGTGTCTCGGTTGCAATAGAAATGTGCGATACCTAAAGCTTTATCACGATTCCTTAGAAAAGAAATATATCGTTTGGGTTTCATTCTTCCTGCATCATTATGGATCACCACAAAGTCAAAACTTTCTAAAAATCCACTATTCTCCATTACAAACTCTCTCAAAATTTTAATCATTTTAATTCTCCTCCTTTTGATGTAGTTGTCTTAATACGCTTTGAAGCTTTTTCGGAACAGGCAATCCGAGATGTGACGCATTTTCGAGAATTGAGATTCCTTCATTCGAAATATAGAAGAAGATTACTGCTGCTCGTAACACTCCTGCTTTCCCCAAAATATAAACATCTACAACATTTGCCGTTCCTACCAGCACAAAAATAAGTACTTTGCGAGCAATACCTTTATACCCAACTGCACTTGAAAGTTCTCGTTGATCAATAGCATTTAATACTCCCGTTATGTAATCCAGAACAATAAGAACTAACAAAGCATAGAGGAGGCCATCTTTCCCTCCGAGAAACCCACCCAATAGAGCTCCGAGGGTAAAAATTCCGGTTTGTAAATAGTAAAATGATGTTTTCATAAATTTTCCTCCCTTACATCATTTCGAGAAGGTTAGGAGAACCACCCTCAACAGATGATTCTCCATACCCGCTAGAAAATTACCCTTTAAAATTTTCTAGTTCACCTTCCTAACCTTCATTTATTTTTTCTTTTTGTCGTTAAAGATTTCATTTTTAATACGAGTCATATAGCTAGCACTTTCCCCATTCGTATACAATTGGATTCCTTGTTTTTCGAACAGGTTGGCATCCGCAATTTTTTTCATTGCTGCACGAGTAGTTGTAGCATCAAGATTATCTTCCGGATGTGCAATAACAAGACGTTTTGTTTTCCCATCACTTCCTGCAAACCCTAAATATAGCTCTTTAACTGTAGTTGTTGTTTCATCTGCCATGATATTTCCCTCCTTTATTTATTAGTTTCTGTCATGTCGTGTACGAACGACTGTATCGCAGTATGTCATCGCTTCTTTTGCAAGAGTATCGATTGCATCTGAGACTGTCATCACAGCATCATGCGTTGCCCCTTGCTTCAAGTTTTGAAGACTCTTGAATTTCTTCACTTTTCCTTTTTCCGCATCTTGGTAGAATAGTTCCAATGTTGCTTTATTAAATGTTTCTGACATGTTTATGTCCTCCTTATTTGGTTTATTTTGTTTTGTAGTGTCATGACTTCTACATCTATATAAACCAATTAGGAATCCAATTTGCTATGCTTGTCTAAAAATTTTTTTAATTTTTTTCGGATCGACAGAATATCCTGTTGTACTGCTGAGCGTGTACGCCCTATTCTTTTTGCATATTCTGTGACAGATTCATCACTTTGCATCATATATTGCAATGTTATCATTTGGATTTTCGTGAGCTTTCGGAAAAATTCCTTATAGTCAGATTCCACCTCGAACCAGTAGGGATCTTTTTCCGATTCTTGCATCCAATCCTGATTAAATTCTACTGTCTCGATGTTTTTCTTAGTAATACGATGGAGAAATTTCCAATATAATTTCCGTTGTAGATAGGTATTGAATTGCTTTGCTGCATCCGCAGAGTCAAGTGGATTCGATTGGCTTTCCTGATAGGATTCCAAGAGTAATAATCGTCCTTCTTGCAAGAAATCATCGTATTCAGAATTATTCTTTTGAATATTGAGCTTTTTCAATACGTGATAAATAACCCCTTCGAATTGATCGAAAAGTTGATTTGTTGTTTCTTCAGTTTCTGTCCATGCTTTCATAGTTCTTCTCCTAAAATAGAATTAGAAACTAGCTAATCTCTATATTGAACTATGAAGAAGGGGCTAAAGAGGCTTGAGAATTTATCCTTAAAGTGTATACTTTTTCTCATGTTTTTAAACTTTATTCTTGTTGTTTGTTAGTGTGGAATTGAATTTCGGAATTTATCCACAATACATTACTAATCTTTTTAGTGAATTAGGATAATTTCGGATAAAAATTAAGTGAAGTTATATTTGTTGAGTATTCAAAAAAGACGCGTAAATACACTCTTAGTGTTATACACGTCATTTTTGAATACTCATATAAAGTAATTATTATTTATTAAATTTTACAAACTTTTATTTTTAATATATTCTATTAACTCTGTTTTCTCTGGACTAATTTTATCTATTTGCACACTTTCATTTAAATTAGTTATTAAAGACTTTGCATTGTCTACAGAAATATTACTGTTAACTACAGAGTAAATCGTTTCATCAGACAGTTCCATATTTCTTAAAACTGGTAAAACTTCGTTCTCATAATTTTCAGCAATTAATTTTATTTCTTCATTCAATGATTTATTTATCAATATTTTGATGTTATCTTCATTGGGAATAATCATGTTTCTATTCACTAATTCTTTAATTTTATCTATTTGAAGATCAGCATTCAATTTTACAATACGTTCCGTTGCATATTTAATAATAATTTCAAATAAATCTTTCCCAACATTATTATTATTAATTATTATATTACAAATATCTACTAATTCTTGAAAAATCTTTTCTTTTTCTGCTTGGTCTTTTGTTTTATCTGTATAGAATTGTTTGTTGAAATTTTTAATAAAATTATCAATTAGATCTTTTTTGTCCTTGAGATTTTCGCTATCTTGCATTATCAATTCCCAATAGTATTTTGTATTTTTTGTATTATATTTTACCTTCTTATTATTAAATAACTCTTCTATAATTTGTATGTTTATGAGTTTCTGATTAAGATCATCAATTTGGTGCAAGCTCATCATGACAGATTTTATAAATTTTCTCTTTAATTCTAATGAAATACTTGATTCTATTATTTTTTTAAAAATATCTTTATTTACTATAAATTGATACTTCCCATCATATTGTTCAAGGTATTCTGAAACTACTTCGTCAAAATTTGAATTAATATATTCCCAACATTGTTTGAGATTTTTGTCACTAGAAATTACACTTAGCAAATTGAAATCAAAGACACTACCTTTATTTATCTTTTTTGCAATAAACATTAGATTTTTTATGCTTAGTCTATAAGCATTTTCATTAATTATTTGAATCAAGTTATCTTCACTAAGTTCTATTTTCTGTAAATCTTCAAATTTTATATTCTTTTCTCCAACATTTCTTATAAATTCTTCCTGATTGTCCGGAGAAACTAACTCAATAACTTTTTCGTTGTTCTCAATAAATTCTTTAAATGGTTCTATCATCTCAGTTGAGACTTTATCATTCAGGATGACAGAGAGAACTATATTATTTAGTGCAATAACATCGTCTTCATCACACTCTTTCAAAATGTTTCCAATTAAATCAATATCATTTTCAAGTATCAATTCCACACAATATTGTGTTGTTGTAAAATCTACCTTATTAAAAATACGAATTAAATCTTTATATTTTTTATTCTCACTAACAGTCATTATCATATTAAGAATTTTTTTATTTTCGGTTTCATTTTCTCTACTCTTTTCAACACATACTTCTAACAATTTGAAATTTAATGCATTATACCTCTTATAATCAGAAAATTTTAGTCTGTTAAATATTTCGTTTGGAGATTCAATTTCTAACAAAACATTTTCTTCTGATTTTTCTAGTAATCTCCTCATATATATTCTATCTGTTGGTTGTAATGTATTGATGTCAACTGAATCAAAGTCACCTTTATAGTACCAGTATGTTTCGTCAAATAAACCTTCAATTAATAAATAACGTATTAAAGTAAATTCTTGATGTTCTTCACCTTCATCACACTCAAATAACTTCTCTAATTCTTCTGATGTCATTTTATCTAGCAGTTCTCTATATGTGTACAGTTTTATCTCATCAAGTTGGCGTTCCAACAAAACTTTTTCTTTTTTCAGCCTATTGAGCTTCGTCTCTCTATTTTCAGAGAGCTCTTCTCCTAATTTTATTTTCTCCTCTAGTTCATCTATAAAATATTTTAAAAAATCCTCATATTCATACGTATTAGATCCACTTTTTTGATAAATTGATTTTTTTATTGCTTTATTCTCACTCCATTTTTTTAAAAAAATGGCCCAAGATGTTTCCTCAGAAGGATCAAGCCTTATATAACTTGGTATACCTGAAGCAAGTACCTCAAATTTAGTATTTTCAAATATATTATTAAATTTTTCAATATCTATTATACAATTTGAAAGCTTATTATTTGTATCATCAATTTTTGAACTCCTATAATCTTCTAGCTTATTAAAGATTCTAGAGATATATCCTTTATTTTCTTGCAATAAATCGAAGTCATTTGGATAGATATTTTTTATCGTAATTAATGCAAATAATTTATTCTCATCCAATTTTGTATCAGAAACTCGTAGAATTTTAGTGTAAACTTTATATTCATTAACTATATTACGCAGAACTCTCATATCATCAATATAAAGAGAAATATTCCTCAACACATTTCTTTTCAATGCTGTGTTTTGTTCACTAGCATCTTCTTGATTTTCATTCTCTACGTCTAATAAGCTTAAGAGATGCCCTTCGGATGTGTTCGAATCAACTACAGGAATAATAGGTAAAATAAAATCAAAGAATTTAGTTCTATCTTTTGTCTGAAAAAGTCCATCTTTTATTAAATATACAAATCTAACTATTCTATTTTTCTCATTTGTCTCTATATAGGAGTTTAAAAGAAAATTTAATTCCTTTAGCTTTATAAAAATATCAACATTATCATATCTATCCAGATCCTCGAAGACAACAATATTAGACTTTGAACTACTTAAAAGGTACACTATCTCTCGCATATCACGTTCAAGAATCGTCTCATCAATGTTGTCGTCTGAAAACTTTGCCTCTGCAACCTTAAAATTAACTTTTGAAAACTTAACTTTATTTTCCTTATAAAAATGATATAAAAATACTCCGACAGATACAAAGATCATCCCACCGATGGATAACAATAAAATGCCCATGTTAA
>NZ_JAPWBR010000029.1:0-17362 GCF_041433555.1 Granulicatella sp. 20925_1_45
CGTCTCGATTTTCTAATGCAGAAGGTCCATATGCTTTATAGTTCAAAAAATACATATTAAATGCTCCAGGTGAAATCTTTAAACCATATTCACTACGCAGCTCACGAAAAGGCACACCATCTAAATACAATTCTATGAATCGTTCTAATTCTTTTGCAGTATGTTTCTTAGCCAATCTAAAAAATACCCCCTCTAAAGTAGTTTACTTTTTTTAGTGTCTACTTTAGAGGGAGCATATCATTTCTCAATATAATTTTTTTATTTTTATCATACCACCCTGTATTCGGCATACTTATTATCTTTTCTTCTTTATTATATATAGAATATAGAAAAAACGGTTGAGTATTACTCAACCGTTTTTCTTTGGACTAATTCAATAATTTTTAATACAACGTCGCTGGCTTTTTGCATGCTTTCGAGAGTTACGAATTCATACTGCCCATGAAGGTTTTCTGCTCCGGTAAAAAGGTTGGGAGTCGGAATTCCTTTATAGGTAATAATACATCCATCCGTTCCTCCACGGAATGGTTGAATGTCTGGCGTGATGCCACATTCTTTATAAGCCTCAATCGCTACTTCAACCGAAGTCATATCGTCCTTTAAGATTTCGTACATATTATAGTACTCATCGTAAATCGTGCATTCGATACGAGGCACATCATACGTTGCGTTTTGCGCATCGACGATTTGTTGGAACTGCACTTTTCTCTCTTCGAATTTCTCCATCGAGTGATCGCGTATAATATATTCCAATTCAACCTTACCGATGTCGCCTGATTGTTTCGATAACATAAAGTAGCCTTCGTACCCACTCGTATGTTCTGGCACTTCTTTTTCTGGCATGCGTGCAAATAGTTTCGCTGCTTCTGCCAAAGCATTCACCATCACATCTTTAGCTTGCCCTGGGTGAACACTTGTCCCATGAATCGTCACCACTGCACGAGCCGCATTGAACGTTTCATATTCTAACTTCCCTACGACTCCACTATCTAAAGTGTAGGCAAATTTTGCAGGCATACGCTCCGCTTTGAAACGGTGAGCGCCTTTCCCGATTTCTTCGTCCGGACCAAACGCTAACCAAATATCGCCATGCAGAATTTCTGGATGCGCCATTAAATACAAGCACGCTTCTAATACCGAAACCAGACCCGCCTTATCGTCGGCACCTAGCAATGTCGTTCCATCAGTTGTAATTAACGTTTCGCCAATATAGTTTTTCAAACTTGGAAACTCGCTGACCGTCATTACTAAATTCTTTTCGGCATTAAGCAGCACATCTTCTCCGTTATAATTCTCGTGAATTTGTGGATCGATGTTTTCCGCATTGAAATCTGCGGTATCAACGTGGGCGATAAATCCAATCGCAGGCGCCGCACTTCCTTCTTCCAAGTTACTTGGGAGGAGCGCCACTAAGTAGCTATCCTCTGGATCGAGTTCTACTTTTTGAAAGCCGTATTCCACTAACTCGTCACGAAGCGTTTCTAAAAATTCCCATTGACTCTTTGTCGTAGGAATCGTTGTTGATTTCAAATCACTACGCGTATTGATTTTCGCATATCGAATAAATCGTTCTAACATTGTAGGATACATGTTAATAAGAGTCATCTTCTTTCACTTGGTGGAACTCTAAGTCTGCAATTGTTTCACGACCGAACATTTCAATCGCTACTTTAATTTTTTGTTTTTCGTGGTCAAGTTCTACTACTTTACCGCTCATATCATTGAAGGCACCTTCTGTAATGATTACGTAGTCTCCAACAGAAACGTGTAAATCAACTGGAGCATGCACTTTTTCACCGATACGTCCTAAGATAGCTTCTACTTCTTCTGGTAATAATGGAGATGGTTTTGAACCAGCACCGTGTGAACCAACGAATCCAGTTACGCCTGGAGTGTTACGAACAACATACCATGCTTGGTCTGACATGACCATTTCAACTAATACATAACCAGGAAAAGTTTTTTCAACAGTCGTTTTAGTTTTACCGTCTTTTACTTCTACTTCCTCTTCTTCAGGTGAAATCACGCGGAAGATGTTTTCTTCCATACCCATGCTTTGGATACGTGATAATAGATTTGATTTTACTTTATTCTCATAACCTGAATAAGTGTGCAATACATACCATTCTTTTTCCATTGATACTCCTCCTTGAGTGTTGACAACATTTTTCCATACAAAAAAACCTTCATAAGCGAAGGTTTTTTCAACTGCTCTTAGTATATCACTAATCACTTTAAAGTACTATTATTTTAAAAGGAATGTAATGAGTTGATGCACTCCATAGTCCACTACTGCAAAGAAGCATAGTGCAGCAAGCACTGTCATAATTACTGTAATTGTATATTTGTTTACTTCTTTACCTGTTGGCCAAGTAACTTTTTTCATCTCTTTAATCACATTTGATAAAAAACGCATTTCGAATCTCCTCTTCCTTTTATTTTGTTTCGCGATGTAGTGTTTGTTTGTTGCAATACTTGCAGAATTTTTTAATTTCTAGACGTTCTACTCGTCGATTTTGTCCAAGCGTAATCGTGTAGTTTCTTGAACCACATACGCTACAAGCTAACGCCGCTTTTTTCTGAGCCATATTTTCACTACTTTCTATAAATCCATATCTACTCCATCATAAGGAAATGAACTTGCTTTGTCAAGTACACACTAGTTAAAGAAAAGGACCGCAACGAATAATAGCACGGCTTGCAATGAATGAATCATTACCATGTTTTTAATCGCTAACGCAAAGGTCGTTTTCTTTTCTTGGAGAGCTTTGAACTGTTGAATATGTTTATACACAGGAACGCCAACTGCTAGCACACCAAGAAGAATCCAAGGCGCCACGCCGAGCAACACCGCAAGCACCATCGCACCAAACGCAATCGCATATAATACTTGATAGACCACTAACGCTTGTTTCTTTCCAATATAGTACACCAATGTATAACGATGGTTCGTAATATCTGTTTCTAAATCACAAATATTATTACTTAACATGATATTGGCAATCGTACAAACAAGCGGCAGAGATAATAGGAACACTTTCAATTGAGCTATAATGTCCAGTTGCATCGTTAAAATACTTCCGTCTAACTGTACCCCTGCAAAAACCGTTCCTTCTGGCACATTTAAAAATACCGTAATCCAGAAAATCCCGAACCCCATTGTGAACCCTGATAACACCTCCCCAAGAGGCATCCGAGAAATCGGAATGGGTCCAAATGTATAAAACACACCGATGAAGAAACAAATTGCGCCGACAATGAGCAAAAGAATATTCGTGCGCGCTACAAGGATGATTCCAACAACTGCTGCCACTGCAAACAGCCCACCGAAGACTTGCCATGCTTTCTTCACAGTGAGGCTACTCGTCCCAATCACATTATGATTATCACGATAATCGGAGTTTTTCGCTTTGACATAGTCCATCAAATTGTTCATCACGGTTGTTGCCATATCAAAACAAATCATCCCGATAAAGAACAACAGCATATTCAAAACATTCACTTGTTTAAATAAAACAAACGAATAAAGAAACGCGATGACAAATGGGAACACACTCGCGATTTTTGTACGCAATTCGACTAGTTCGATAAACTCTTTTTTCGTCACTACTCAACACTCTCCTTCAACTCAAGGTTCGTATTTGTTAATTTGAACGTATCTTTAATCGCATCCGACACATACACTTTTTTATCTTTCGTTACGAAAATGACATCCACTCCGTCATGACTATTCGCATATTCGATTCCAGCCTTTGGTCCCACAGAGAACATCGACGTCGATAACGCGTCTCCTTTTGTAGAACTGTCGACAATAACAGAAACTCCTTCCACATTATTATCGTATGGATATCCTGTTTTCGGATTTAAAATATGGTGATACGTTTGACCGTCTACGGTTAAATAACGCTCATAAATCCCAGACGTTACAATCGTTTTGTCTTTTTCTAAAATCGTACCAAGCGTCTTCCCACGAGAAGCATCCGGATCTTGAATCCCAACATTCCACGCAACGCCGTCTCTTGCAGGTGAGCCGCCCATTACGACGATATTCCCACCAAGGTCAATGACTGCTGTTGTGATGCCTTCTTTTGCAAAATATTCCCAAACCTTATCGGCGATATACCCTTTGGCGATCCCTCCAAGGTCCAGTTGCATTCCTTTTTTCTTTAAAAAGACGGTTTGTTCCGCGTCATTTAATTCAACGTCTTTATAGTTTACAAGGGGTAACACCGCATCGATTTCCTCTTGCGTTGGTTTCTTCGCATCATCAAACCCGATATGCCATAACGCCGTCAATGGTCCTACCGTAATATCGAAAGCCCCGTCAAACTCCTCACTGTATTTCAATCCAAGTTTGATTAACTCGTACACATCCGCACTAACCTTAACCGGCTTTTCTCCAGCGGCTAAGTTTACTTCATCCACTTCAGAACCAGAAGCATTCACAGTAATTCGTTTTTCTAAGTCTTTAATCATTTCTAAGGCATTGGTGATCACTTCTTCTGTATTTGGATGATAGACCGATAAAGCTACCGCAGTTCCGAGTAAGAAGTCTGTTTTCTTCACAGGTGATTTAATAATTTCTCTTGGAGTTTTAATTGATGCGCCTGAAACAGTGTCGGCTTCATTCCTCGGTTGACTTTGGCAAGCCGCTAAAATCGTCGTAGACATCACTGCCAAAAGTCCCCATTTCATCCATTTAGCTTTCATAGTTCTCTCCTTTGTAAAAATCATTCCTTAGTATTGTACCTTATTTCACGATAAAACGAAACCCGTGACTTATATTCCGAATAAAAAACTCCTGCACAACCGTACAGGAGTCGAAATGGTTATTTTAAAATGAATTAGCTTTGTGGAGCTGCTACTTTGATTTCAGCAGTGTCCCCTTTTTGAGCTGCTTCGATTAATTTGTTTGCATATTCAACAAATGAAGTGTGCGCATTAGTTGCACCTGCAACAACTTCAACGTCTGAAGGATTTTGTTTAGCAACTAAACCTTCGTTGTATGCTTTGAAGTATTCTGCTGGGCCAGTACCCACTTTATCTTTCATTGCTTTTTCGTATTCTGCGTTAGCTGATTTACGTTCACCTTTATCGTTTAAGTTGTCATAATCAGATTTAGTGATTTTGCCACCTTCAACAGTAATCGTAAATTCTACGTGCCATCCACGTTTGTCAGCTTCTGATACTAATTTGTAAGTACCATCTTTTAAAGCTGCATTAGATTTTTGTGTTGCTGCTTGTGTAGTTGCAGTTTGTGTTGTAGCTGCTTGTGTTGTTTTGTTTGAATCAGTTTTGCTGTTTCCGCCACATGCTGCTAATACAAATGCAGATGATAATAATACTGCTGCTGTAGATAATGATTTTTTAAAAGTCATATTCAGACCCATCCTTCTCTTCTTATTTAGAATTAATCATTCTGTAGGTTCTATTAT
Organism: Granulicatella sp. 20925_1_45; assembly: GCF_041433555.1. Taxonomy (NCBI): domain Bacteria; kingdom Bacillati; phylum Bacillota; class Bacilli; order Lactobacillales; family Carnobacteriaceae; genus Granulicatella; species Granulicatella sp. 20925_1_45. Next base: position 5,436 of record NZ_JAPWBR010000029.1, read on the forward strand.
AGCATATTTCGGATAAAAGTCTAGGTAATATTTGTAAAATTGTTTTTCTTTTCACTTGAAAGATTAAACTGAAAAAGGCATTTCCTTTTCAGAAAATGCCCTTGTTTGTGAATTGTTTTGTTTTATGATTTTCGTTGTAATAACTGATTTGTGATTTTTAAAAGCATAGGCTTCACATCAGCTTCAGGCAACTTCTCGATTTGATGGATTGCTTTCATGGTATATTTCTCCGCAAAATCTTTTGCAGTTTCTACGCCACCTGCATTTACGACCAACTTTTGAATCGCTAGTCGGTCTGTCGCTGTTAACTGATTTTTCTTTTCCAACAGTGGAAGTAATTCTTTTTCACACTTCGGTAAAGACGCAATCAGCGGCATCGTATAAACGCCCTGAACGACGTCTTCTAGGACAGGTTTGCCAAATTGATCTGACGTCACTTCATAATCAAGAATATCATCTAACAGTTGAAATGCCATCCCGATAGAATTCCCGATATGTCTAGCACGCTCTAATTCGCCCATTCCTGAAAAACGTTCTCCCATCATACAGCTCAGCATAAAGAGTTGAGCCGTTTTTCCGTCGATACGTTTCAAGTAATCTTGCACGGTCACATCGGTTTTGTAGCTTTCTTCCATCTGCGACAATTCACCTTCAATGACACGCATCATCCCGTATGTTGGGATTTGGATGCCCGCTAAATCTTGACTATATTTTGAAAGCAACTGGTAGCATACTGTCAATAAGTAGTCCCCTGCATAAATCGCCACACGATTCCCAAATCGAGCACTAATCGTTTCTTGTCCTCTTCTGGTATCAGCTTCATCGATGACGTCATCGTGTAATAATGTTGCCACATGAAGTAGTTCAAGAGCCGCAGCCACAGCATGAACTTCTTCCTTGTTTCGATTTTCATTCCACATTGAGAATAAAATCAAATAAGCAGGTCGTACCATTTTTCCACCAGATTCAAGGACAGCCCAAATAGCCTCACGAATCTGTTGGTTTTCGATCGTGATAGATGCATGCATCATCGCTTTTACTTGTTTTAATTCTTCATGTAATTCGGGATACTCCATCCACATTGGATGTACGATTGTCATAGTTTTCTCCTTCTAGTCGACCTTCTAAAAAAAGAAGCCGACAAAAAATGCCGACTTCATTATAACATACTTATTTAACGAGTTGGTTTCCTTGTTTATCGAATCCATATATTGCTTTCGACTTACCATACCACCAGCTACCTGCAGTTCTTTGGAACCATGGAATCACGTAGTAATCAAGACCGAATGCACGACCTGAACCGTTCATTAATGCAATTGCTGCAGGAACAAACCACATATTTACCCAGTAGAACATACCAGATAAGCAGAACGTTGCGACTAAACCGATTGTCACTGCGTTTACGATCCATGTTAAGAAACCAGCCATGATTGCTAAACCGATAGCTAATTCTACGAATGACATCACTTTTTGCATTAAGTGAGCGACTTCAACGTTTGGAATCATGATTTGCATGATGGATGCGAACCAGTCTGGCATTTTTTCGATGACCATTGCTGGTTGTTCACCATATGAATAGTTGAAACCGAATGAAACGACTTGAGTTGCTGTTTGCGCTGCAGCTTCTGTTGCACCACTTGCTGCTGTTACAGTTTCTGCTGCACCACTTGCTGCACTTGTTGCTTCTGTTAACCAAGGGAATGGGAATGCTAAATGACTTCCATCAATCCAGCTGCTTGCGCCCCATAGACCAAAGATTTTCTTCAAGCCTTCGATCGTCCACATACCACCGTAGAATAAACGAAGTGGTACAGACCATAATACGTTACCGTAGCGTGATAAGTGTCCACGGAAGATATTACGACGGTTCTTAATATGGAAGAACTCGTGGAACACGTATTGGATTGCATAGTATAGTGAGAAGATTTCTAAGAAATACTTGATGTTTACGATGTGTTTCATCAACATTGCAAAGAAACCACTTAAGTGCCATTTGCCCATTAAGAAAGCAACGCCATAATGTGAACCGATAGAAACCATGAATCCATCGTATTTACCTTTATAGGCTACTTTTTCTGAGTTGTTAATTGAAGCAATAATGTTTTTCGCTGCTGTTTTACCAGTTTGTTCAGCTGCTTGTACGATTTGTGGATGTGGAGCATTTCCTTTATCCGGTTCTTCGTAGTAAGCTAAGTCACCGATTGCGAAAATATCTGTTTCGCCATCGACTAACATGTTTTCATTAACCACTAAACGACCTGCACGAGCTGCTTTAAATCCAAACACTTCAGCTTCTGTGTTGGCTTTAACCCCAGCTGTCCAGAATAGTGAGTACGTTGGAATCACTGTGCCGTCCGCTAAGCGAATGCTGTTTTGCTTCACTTCAGAAATTCCGTTTCCTTTAATCACTTTGATGCCGCGTTTTACCATGAAGGCTTCTGCTTTATCCGCATCTTTTGCATCTAACATGTTTAAGATTGTTGGAACTGCTTCGATAATGTATAACTCGAAGTCGTCTTTATCTAAATTGTATTCATGTGCTAATACTGGAATCCAGTCCATTAATTCACCGACTAATTCAACCCCAGTAAATCCAGCACCACAAACCGCAAACGTTAATAACGCTTTACGCTTTTGAGGATCATGTTCTTTAGCTGCTTTTTCTACACAGCTAAGAATATGTTTACGCATTTTCACTGCGTCTTCCATTGACCATAACGTAAATCCATTTTCTTTAACACCTGGAACGCCGAAGTCATTGGCTTCTCCACCCATACCAAGTACCAAATAATCATAAGAGAATTCGCCATGTTTTGTACGAACCACTTTGTTTTCTTTATCAAGACTTGTAACAGTATCTGTTACTAAGTTTACATTTTTAGAACGTGCAAAGATTTTTTGTAAGTCGTATTGAATCGCATCTGGCTCAACACGTCCTCCAGCTACCTCGTGTAATTCAGTCATGTAAGTTAAGTAAGGATGTTTATCAATTAATGTAATTGTGACATCTTTATTCTTTTTCAACTTATGTGACAACGTCTTTGTAGCGGCTACCCCGGCAAATCCGGCACCGATTACTACAATGTTTGTTTTTGTCATTGCAAATCCTCCTTGTGTTTTCTCACTTTAGTAGTATATGCTATTTTGCACTTTTTGTCCATTGATTGTCAGTTATTTCACGAACTTTAGCCGACTTTTTTATCCGAATATTTTTTGAGTAGTTTTACATGTGTTAATGCATAGTTTGCCGCAATCCCAATGGCTATGCCTGCAAAGATACCGACGATTGACATCGCAGGTAAATATAAAAGCACCGTCCACGATTTTGCCATCCAGCTCGCGACCATCAATTGACCGACATTGTGCAAAATTCCACCTGTGGCACTGACGCCAATCATACTCACACGCTTCTCACCCAGTTGCATCACCAGATACATCCCGATAAAGCTGACAAGAGCGCCCATCCCACTATAGAGGAAGGTTGAGAACGTCCCCCCAAGAACGGTCGTCATCAATGTTTTCATCACGACAACTAAAACTACTTCTTTAAACGATAGTGTATATAAACTGATTAGCGTCACAATATTGGCTAACCCTAGTTTTGCCCCTGGCGCAAATGTAAAAGGAAACGGAATGGCTTGTTCAAGTAATCCAAGGATAATCCCTTGTGCTGTTAATAATGCGATAAAGACAAGTTTTCTAAGATTGCTATTTTTTTGCATTCCATTCTCCTTTCCTATTTTCTAAAAAAGACCGGAAACTCGTCCAGCCTCTTTCAACTATTTTTTACGTCTTACTAAAATTTTATTCTTCAAGCTCACGGCTTTTGGTGCCCATGTATGGAACATTTCAAACCAGAACTTCGAAATCGGCATATCAAATTCACCGATATATTCCACTAACTCTGGATCAAACGATTGCTTGAACCCGTTAATTCCGCCGTGATGTTCTTGGTCTTCAGAAACTCCGAAGAAGTCAAACGAACGAATGCCTTTTTCATCATAAAGAGTTTGCATGACCCAAGACACAAGCGCCTTGTTGGCATTCAATCCACCATCGTCAGTGATGTTCGCACCATATAAGTAGTACGCTTTATCTAAGTACGTTACAACAAACGCTCCGCTGACTACTTTTCCTTCTGGATATTGTTCTAAGTCACCTTTCACGCGTTCGATTTCTTTTTCGTATTTAGCAATGTTCACTTTCAATGATTCAATTTGCTTTTGAACGTTTTCGATACGTTTTGGATTGTTCAATGTTTCCAATTGTCCTGTTAACTTATCGAATTCTTTTTGCGCTGTTTCTAAGCGGTTTGTCGCAAATGCTAATTGCACATTGTAGTCCACTTTCGCAAAGTATAAATCCACCATGCCTTTAGGATGAAGATGTTGATACATTGTTGTTAAATACTCGATGCTACGCGCCACGTATTTGTCACGCTCAGCCGTAATTTTATTTAACTCATCATAGATTGGCATATCTTCAAGCGTTCCCTTGTAGCAAACAACCCCTTGTTTCTTCGCTACATTCACTTTATAACGTTCTTTCTTATTGAACGTTTCGACGATGCCTTTTCCTTCGTCTTTCAACGGTAAAATCATTGTTAAACGTGGTTGAATGCCATCGAACCCTAAGTCCATTGGGCGTTCTACGAATCCAGCCGCTAAAATATTTTTGCGGTATTCTTCATTATTGAATCCACCCTCAACCATTTCAAACTTGTTTGTCCATTCACGCCATTGTAATTCTGGGTCAATTTTCAAACCAAATGCATTTTTAGCTTTCAAATACACTTTCAAAGTCGCAAAGACTGATTTTAATTGTTCAGCATTTGTATAGTCGGTTACGATTCCGCGCGGTGCATATGCTAAATATTTATTCACACCTGGTAATTTACGATAAAGAATCATCGCAGCCGCAACAGGTTCATGATTATCGGACATCACAAGAAGTACATCTCTTGTCCATGAGCCATCTGTTTTCACTTCGCCCCATTCAGGCGTTTGGAAAACCGTTCTGTTGGCTTGAGTTTCCATAAAAGCATGATACTCTTCTAACGCATTCGACATCTCTTTTATATACATGTGAGCACTCTCTTTCCTTTTTACGTTTCCTTACCAGTATTACATTTTCAGCAAAATATGTCAAAACTTTAACAAAGAAAAAGCTTTACGTATCAGCAGAAGACGGTCTTATAAAAGTCGCTTCTTTACACATAAAAAGAGCGCACCTTGCGAGTGCACTCTCCGTTTAATTTTTAGAATAGTTTCAAGTATTGGTCTAATTCCCATTGTGAAACTTGGCTACGGTAAGCAGCCCATTCGAAACGTTTTGCTTCGATGAAGTTGTCTAGAATATGACTTCCTAGAGCTGATTGAACAGTTTCGTCTTGTTTCAAGTATTCAATCGCTTCGTTTAACGTTCCTGGTAAATCATCGATTCCAGCTTTCTTACGTTCGCGAGCAGACATCGCATAGATGTTGCGGTCGATAGCTGCAGGAACTTCCAATTTTTCTTTAACCCCTTCAAGACCAGCTGTTAAAATCGCAGCCATTGCTAAATATGGGTTTGCAGATGGATCCACGCTACGTAATTCGATACGAGTTGAAATACCACGAGATTCTGGAATACGGATTAGCGGTGAACGGTTACGTGCAGACCATGCAATATATACAGGCGCTTCGTATCCTGGAACTAAACGTTTGTATGAGTTTACGGTTGGGTTACATACGGCAGTTAGAGCTTTGGCATGTTTCATGACCCCAGCGATGAAGTGACGGCAAGTGTCGCTTAGACGTTGGTCGCCATTTTCGTCGAAGAACGCATTGTTTCCGTCTTTATCAAATAAAGATAAGTTGAAATGCATTCCGCTACCAGCAATTCCGAATACTGGTTTTGGCATAAATGTCGCATGTAATCCATGTTTACGTGCAATGGTTTTTACAACCAATTTGAATGTTTGTATGTTATCGCAAGCCGCTACCGCATCTGAGTATTTCCAGTCGATTTCGTGTTGCCCTGGAGCTACTTCGTGGTGACTTGCTTCAATATCGAAGCCAATTTTTTCTAATTCAAGAACGATTTCACGACGGCATTCTTCCCCAAGGTCAATTGGAGCTAAGTCGAAGTAACTACCTTGGTCGTTTCCTTCAAGCGTTGGTTCGCCGTTTTCGTCCAATTTGAATAAGAAGAACTCTGGCTCTGGTCCTAAGTTGAAGTTTGAGAAACCTAATTCTTTCATTTCGTTTAAGACACGTTTTAAGTTTGAACGAGGGTCCCCCGCAAATGGCGTTCCGTCTGGTTTGTATACATCACAGATTAAGCGTGCGATTGTACCGTGTTTGCTGCTCCATGGGAAAACCACCCAAGTTGAAAGGTCTGGATATAAGTACATATCACTTTCTTCGATACGAACGAATCCTTCAATTGAAGAACCGTCGAACATCATTTTATTAGCCAACACTTTATCTAATTGCGTAATTGGCACTTCCACGTTTTTAATCGTTCCTAGAATATCCGTGAAGATTAATCGTAAGTAACGAACATCTTTCTCTTCTACCTGTCTTCTAATCTCTTCATGTGTAATCATTGGTTTCCTCCTATAAGTTCCATTTTTCTCCGCCAGAGTAGCGGCTAATATGCATAATCTCGTCGTAGAAGATTCGTCGGACATCCTCATCCGTCAGCGCCTCTTTTACGCTTTCCTTCGATACGGGATTTGTATTCTTATTGAAAATCTTCTGAATGGCCATAATGGTTAATCCATCGGCCAGGTAATCTTTAATTTCCAATAAGCGATCGACATCATTCAATGAATACATGCGGCGGTTCGTCTCAGAACGTTCCGGGATGACCAAGCGCTGTTCTTCATAATATCGAATTTGTCGTGCAGATAAATCGGTCAGCTTCATCACTGTTCCGATTGGAAAGACGGCTAGTGAACGTCGTAATTCCTTTTCACCCATCTGTCTTCCTCCTTTATAGGGTTATTGTAAATAACGGTTGAATCTTTTGTCAAAACTGCCCTTACCTCTTATGTCATATAATATAACATGAAAAATGGGGTGTTGTCTCAGTTAAGCTTTCGGTAGCTGAGATAATACCCCGTCTTCTGGTTTTGTGTGCTGTAGTATTTGTTATTTTTGAGATCTTTTGTTACTTCATCGACTCCTGATTGTCGTCTATGGTTTGAACGGTCTCATTGACTTAGTATTTTGGTGGTCTCACCCCTTTCATGGTTCCTTAGTATTTCTTGTCAGTCTTATCTGCCTCCTGGTCTTCCGCCTTGTCCTGGTTGTCCTCCTGGAGCTCCTTGACCTGGTTGGCCACCACCAGGTCCGCCACCGATATTAGCAGCTTGTTTAGATGCTGTTGCAGTTGTTGAGTTTGATCCGACTTTAATGGTATATTTTTCGCCGTCTTTAATATCTGGACTACTAATTAATACTGTTGAGAATGACTTAAAAGCTTTTAGGCTTGCGACTGTTTTACCAGAAGAGTCGATTACTTCAACGGTTGTGCCAGCCGTTCCTTGAACACTTGCCATTAGGAAAGCTTGACTAGAGTCGCTACCGAATCCCATTGTCATTTCTCCATTGTCGACAAAGAGTACAGTACCACCGTTTAGTGTTGCGTTGTCGTCATAGTCAAGAGCTGCGTTGGCTCCGCTTGTTGGACCATTGACAACGACTGTCCCGCCGTTAATCTCAATTGATCCGTTGGCATCAAGGCCGTCACCTTCAGCGTCTACCGTTAACGTTCCGCCATCGATGACAATCTTCACATCGCCTGCTTGCTCTAAGTTTTTCGCATTTGCGGCTTCAGATTTTACTTTCTTCGTTTGTTGACCTGGGCCTTGCTCATCAGAAGATTCTAACGTCCAGTCTTTTGCATTCAATCCATCGTCAGAAGATTTCACGGTAATTGTTCCACCGACTTGATGAATCAAGCGAGCCTCAAGACCCTCTTCACTCTTTTGGACGTCGATGGTTGTGCCTTCGTCGATCAGCAACGTATTCGACGCATTAATTCCGTCGTCGCCAGCGTTCACTGTGATAGTTGTATTCACTAAGTAAACATTCCCTAGCAATACATCATCCTCATTGTCTGAGTGAATGCCATCTTCATCGGCTGACAAGTTTAATGTTGCGCCTGATACATTCACGAAATCATTGGCTGCAATCCCGTGTTTTTTCGCGGTTGTTGTGACTGTCGCATCCACAATGCGAATGCCGTCTTTTGATTTAATCGCATTGCTTGCGGCACCGTTCACGGTTAATGAACCTTTACCGTTAATCGTCAAGTCGCTATCTGAGTAGATGGCTCCTTTTACCGTTGACGTTGATTCATCGGACACTTCATTTTTCGTTCCATCGGCTAGCGTTAAAATCACTTTTTTAGCCAAATCGACGAGTAATGGAGCTTCCGTATTCTTTAATGTTGCATTCTTGAAGACAATTTGTACTTCATCTTCCTTACCTGCTGCGACTTTCAATTGAACTTTCGAAGCAGTTCCTTCGACGATATAGGTTCCGGCTTTTGTAATTTCAACCGTACTTCCATTGACCGTTACTCCTTCGCCCGAAACAGTGGCTGTCGTTCCTTGAAGCGAAATTTTCGAAGCTGTACTTTCGTCATAAGTTGCTGTTAAATCTGATGCTTCAAAATAAGAAGCTGTCTGCGTAGTTGATGTTGTAGATGTCTTAGTAGTTGTTGTTTGAGTGTTGGCATCAGCTTGACTTAATACACTTTGCGATCCGCAAGCGGCCAAACCTAGAGAGATAAATAACGTTGTTGTCAATAACCATTGTCTTTTATTTTCCATCTCGTTCTCCTCGATTCCTTTTCTTGATGGTTTTAGTATACGAAGCGAACTTAAAATGAACTTAAAATAAAAAAATAACCCATGGATAATTTATCCATGAGTCATTTCGTCATTTCGTTATTTCGTTTGTTCTGTCATTCCGCGTTTTAGTGCAACTTCTTTACTCTTAGAGAATGATGCGTGATCTCCGTCTTCTGTTAAGAAACCACTTTGAACAAGACCTGTAAAGAAGTAGTTGTTACTTTCTTTAAGTTTTGAAAACTTATATTTCGTTAAGTCGATTTCAGCTGATGAGATAAGTTTGCCATCTTTTTCTGTCAGTGAAGTCACAACTCCATCAATTCCTTTAATCTCTTCAAAGAGTTTTTCGTTATCCTTACGAGCCTCAGTGTGTTCAGCAGGCTCATTCGTTTCGAGCTTAATCTTTGTCACGGTATCAGTCTTTTTATCATACGTATAAACCAAAGTTACGTCCGTTTTACCTGATTTTTGAGTGAAAGTCGCAGTCTCTTGTGAGCTACAACCCACTAATAGAAATAGGAAGCTAACCCCTAAAACGATTTGAAAGAATTTTTTCATTGGTTTCCTCGCTTATTGAGCTTTCTTTTGGAATAATTTTTGGTAGTAGAAGTACACAGTTGCTGCTGAGCATGCTAGAGCAACGAGATAGAATAGAATCGCAATTTTTGATCCTGTTTGTAAGCCATCTGCAAGGTTTTGAGCTGATCTACTAATTCCTGTTGAGTTTGATAAAGCTTCATTCACGATTTGTGCGATTGTTGAGTTTGCTTTTCCATTGAAAGCATCTGTCAATAAACCTAAACCGTTAATGAATCCTGAACCAAAAATGTGTGCACAGAAAACAGATACTACCATTCCTAATGAAGCAACGTTTACGTTTGTCCATAAGTTCTTGCCTTCTTTTTTAGCTGCGTAGAAGAAGTAAACTACGAATACTGTCGCTACGATTGTAAAGAAGAAAGTTAACCCAAAGTATAGGTTTAAGTTTTTAATCTTGTTCACTGTAGCGTTCATATACCCAACTAAGTCAGCAAGAGTGATGTTAGACTTTCCGAATAAGAAGCTCAAGCCATTGAATGTTACTAAAGCTGTGAAAAGTGCAATTAAAATTGAAATTCCAAAGAAGATTTTTTCGAATAATGAATTTTTATTATAGCCTGCAACTTTTTGAACTGCGTCGTCCAATTTTGCTTTATTTTCTTCTGAGAATACTTTGCTTGCAGCTTCACCTAATTTTTCTTTAGCTTGTTCTGCTTTTTCTTTTACATCTTCAACAACTTCTTTAAAGTCGCCATCTGCTTCAGGAGCTTTTGCTTCTTTTGCTTCTTCTACAACTGTTTCTGCTACTTCTTTCACTTCTTCAGCTGTTTCTTTTGCTGCTTCAACTACTTCGTCTTTTACTTCTGTAGCTTCTTCAGCAACTGATTCAAGATTTTTGTTTTCGTTTTGATCCATCGTGACACCTCATTTTTTTATTTTATTACCTTTAGTCAGTTTATCACAATCATGCGTTTTCTTCTAGTTTTCAACAATTGAAAATAGAAATTCTTCATGCACGGAAAACAAAACAAGAGCTAGACTTTTCGCCTAGCTCCTGTAAGTTAAGTTTTATTTTAGGACCGTACCATCCGCTAATGTGATTGTATATCCGTTAAAGTTGATTGTACCTTTGTTTTCTAATGATGTAATTGTGACATTTCCTGTCAACGTCCATGTCGCCCCCTCTTCTACTGTGATTACTGCGTTATTGTCCACGGCCGTCCCTCCTTCAGCATTTTCTACGATATTGATGGTACCTGTAAAGTTTGTTCCTTTGCCCATTGTGAAGTTCAATGTAGATACGGTATCCACCTCAATCGCTCCAGTTAATGTTTGGTTCGTCGTTGTTAAATCAACTTGACCACCATTGGCACCGGCTGTACCCCAGCCACGTGTTGCATCATTTCCTAAGATGGCTAATAATTTGCCAGATGAATCTTGATTTGTGATTGTTACGTCTTCTAAAGTGATGACACTGTGTGTGTTTGTTACGTAGATTTGGTCTCCGTTACGTCCTGTTAAAGTGCCACCTTTCATTGTGAAAGTAGAGGTTCCACTTTCAGCATCTCCTGACATTGATTGGTAAATCATCACGTTGTGCACGTTATTGTCTGAAGAGCTACCCTCTGTTGAACTCATATTCCCTGTTACGTTGGTATTTTCTAATGTGATAGAGTTTTGACCCTCGATTACAAGCGCTTCTGAGTTTTCAGCGTTCAATGTTGCATTTTTTACAGTGATATTCGCTGTAGAGTATACGGCTGGTGAGTTGTATCCTGTAGAAGTATACGTTCCTTTGTCTACGACTACCGTACCGCCACCACGGTCTGTACGAATCGCTGCTGATGAATTTCCTGCGGTGTTCACCGTCAAGTTAGTTGCATTCATCGCAGCGCCACCTGTCGTTTGGATACCACCTGAGTTATCTTTTGTTGTTGTGATTGTTGTGTCTGATACATTGACGGTCGTTCCTGAACCGTAACTGAACACCCCGTTCCCGTTCTGTGCAGTTGTATTGACGGTTGAGTTAGTGAGTGTTACCGTTGCTCCATCCGTTGCTAAGAATCCTGCGTTCATTCCGTAGAAGTCTCCATTTTCTGTATTCGATGTCGCTCCGGCTGTTTTGTTAATCGTTACGCCGTCTAATGTGACTGTTGCTCCTGTTACACGGAGTGCATTTTCATCATCTCCGGTAGATTCATAAGTTTCTCCTGTTACTGTTGCATCTGTTGTTAAATTTGTTGCTGCCTCACCTTGTGTCACTTGGTCGCTTCCGCCAAATCCTTCTCCTCCAGGTTTAGCTGGGGGACTCTGTTGTGATTGGACTTGAGAAGTCGCCTCAGCTTGTGTTTGTGTGTTTTGGCATGCAACTAAAGTTGTTGCAATAGTAATCGTGGATAATAGAACAATCATTCTGTTTCTTTTCATTTTGGTCCCCCTCGCTTCCTATCAACTATTTGTTGATGGTTTAATCATAACGAGCTTACTTAAAATGAACTTAAAACAAAAAAAGTTTTTTGAAAACTGATAATTATCATATATG
>NZ_JAPWBR010000030.1:0-15445 GCF_041433555.1 Granulicatella sp. 20925_1_45
GAAGATGAAGTCCCTACACATTTGGTTCGTCTTCTTTGTTCAGTTTTCAAAGGTCAATCGTTGTTTTTGCAACAACTTCTATATCCTATCATAGGACATTTTCACTGTCAACAGATTTCATTGAACTTTTTCAAAGTTTTTTGAAACTGTTTTATAAGCGAACGTTCGCTCAACAGTGATATTAATTTATCATAACCAAAGAAGGTTTGCAACTGAAAAGATGTAGAATTCTAAAAAAAATAATACAGTTCACAGAATCTGCAAACTGTATCTTTTTTAGCCTTCTATTTTAGTAAAGCTTCGAGCTTACTTTGATTGATTTTTGGATAACGGTTCATTATTTTTTGAATCGTTTCTAGAATCTTCTTTTGATATCCAACTAAATCATTTTCAATTTGAAGAACGAGTAGCGGTTCATGTAAGCTCATGCGTAATAATAACCATCCATCTCCGTACTCACCTTTGAAATCAATACGAACCCCCTCTTCGTTTTCCAGGTTCACACCCCAGCCTTGTGGAATCCACTGTGGAAATTCTTTAATCACTTCATTGCCATAAGTTTTGAAATCTTCTGTTTCAATCTTAAAGCGAACTTCAACAACTTCTTTTGGTTGTACTAATTGTTTGATTAAATAATCCAATGTTTCTCCGCGTTCAAGCAATCTTGGAAGAAGCATTAAAATCTTCGCCACTACATACGCGCCATCATCTAGGAAGTAATTTTCCTTAAAGGCTGCATGTCCACTAGTCTCAATCGCTAATTGACAATCCGTACCAGCTTTATTTAACTCGATAGCTTTATTGATAACATTACGGTACCCAGAAATATAACGATATTGATGGCCGCCTAGTTCTGTAATAAATCTCTTCAAGTGTTCAGTTGTAGGTGAGTTCGTCACGATTGTAGTTCCAGGGTGTTCACTAATGGCAATTACACTAAGAACAGCAATCAAGTTGTTTCTATTTAATAATTCTCCATCTCCTGTAACGACTGCAGCTCTATCCACATCGGTGTCAAAAATCACACCATAATCCGCACCGACCGCAAGCACCTGATTCTTAATACTTTCCATCGCTTCTTTATTATCTGGGTTTGGAATATGATTTGGGAATGTTCCATCAGGATCTAGGAACTGTGAACCTTTCGTGTTAGCACCTAATACTTCTATCACCTTTTCCGCATAGAAACCACCAGCACCATTTCCAGCGTCTACAATAATATGAAGACCTTCGAGCGGTTTTTCTTTCTCGCTCCCGCTCCCTTTACGAATCAACTCTACCAAGTGACGGCTGTATCGTTCAAAAATACTTTTTACTTCTATAGTAGAAACAGGTACTTGGGGGACTTCTTCTTTCTCGTCTACTAAATCAATGATGCCACGAATATCACTTGCTTCTAATCCACCCTCACGTGTGAAGAATTTCAAACCATTATAATAGAAAGGCAAATGGCTGGCTGTGAACATCACGGTTGCGTCGCAGTTAAACTCTTCAAACTGCGTTGCCATAAACATACTTGGAGTTGTCGCCATCTCAAAATCAATTACCTGAACACCAAAAGCCGACAACACCTGAATAAATTCTCTTGTTAAGTCCGGACCACTAATGCGACTATCCCTACCAACCCCAACAACTAATTCCGTCACCACTTCAGATGGATAACGTTTCTGTAGCCATTTTACAAAAGCACTCGCGATTAAACGACTCTCTTCTACCGTTAACGTTGCATCAAACTCTTCTGTTCCAATAGCAATACCACGGATATCTGAACTCAGTTGTAACTCTTTGATTTTTGACATGGGAATCCCTCCTTAGCTTTATCCTTATTTTACCAAAAGTACCCATCTATTGATAGAAAGTTTTCAAAATTTATCCCACAAAAACAAAAAGCAAGCAGCCTTAGCTACTTGCTCTTTCAACTCAGCTATCATGAGTTATGATTTACGATAGGTTAATTGAATATATCTTTCATACCATAAATCGACATATTCAGGCGAGAACGGCCCTTTTTTGTTATTGATCCAATCCACAAGAATCTCAACGTTTGCCTTCAAGATTTGATCAATCTCTTTTGAATAATGCATTTGACGGCGATGCAATTCATATTCATCGACATCTAGCAATCTCTTTTCGCCATCCGGGAAAATCTTGATATCTAAATCGTAATCAATATATTTCAAAGCTTCTGCATCTAACACATAAGGTGAAGCAAGATTACAATAGTAAGAAATTCCTTTTTGACGAATCATCGTTACGACATTGAACCAATAATGCTTATGGTAATACAATAACGCTGGCTCTCTCGTCAACCATCTTCTACCGTCGGACTCAGTCACAAGAGTATGATCATTGCAAGCGATAATTGCTTGATCGCTTGTCTTCAAAATCATGCTATCGCGCCAAGTGCGATGAAGACTACCATCATGTTTATAACTCTTGACAGTGATGAATTCTCCTTCTCTGGGATTCTGCACCACTATATCCAACTTTCTATATCTATTTAAGAGTAAACTCTTAGTTATTTCAAATCATTAGTAGTATAGCATATTTCTACCATTCTGTGAACAAAAATCAGATTAGCTGTGATTCTCCTTATAAAAGTTCTTGCGAAGCGAGTAATTCACACATCTTCCCTTGTACTCTTGACTGTGGCAGTTGCGCCATTTCTTCTTTTGTTACCCATTGGAGCGTACGTGTTGCATGCTGTTCTAATGTTCCCAAAAACGTTGCACATTGCAACTCAATATCCCAGCGTTGGTGACTGAAAATATGTTTCACTGTTTTCGGTAAAATGCGAGTTGGTTGAAGCTTCATTTTATAAAGACTTTCAAACTGAACTTCAAGCGGGATATTTTGGTTTATTTCATAAGTCGAATTTTCTTCGGCTACTCCTTCGAATAAATCAATCGATTCTCCCACCGTACTAAAATCACGAATCAGTGGAAAATGCCAAAAACCACTCAACAGGTCCGCTTGCGTATTCTTCTCTACTAAAAGACGTCCCTTTTCATCTTGAATAACAAACGCTCGCCATTTCATCGGTGTCGGTTTCTTTTTCGGCTTCTTAATTGGATAAATATGCATCGTTCCATTTTGATACGCCGCACTAAACTCTTTCACAGGGCTCTCTTCCGGGCGCGGATTCACCGGCGATTCGATATCTGAACCCAAATCCATCAAAGCCTGATTAAAGTCCCCTGGCCGGTCGGGGTCAATTAAAATTTCTGCAATTTCTTGGAACGCCCAACGATTGCTTGGGTTTCCAATATCTAAATTCACCTCAAACAAGCGACTAATCACACGCATCAAATTACCGTCCACTGCAGGTTCAGGTAATCCAAAAGCGATACTGGCGATTGCACCTGCCGTATAAGGTCCGATTCCTTTTAATGAGAGAATTCCTTCATAAGTATTCGGGAACACTCCGCCAAATTCTTCCATTATTTGTATCGCTGCTTTTTGCATATTGCGTACGCGCGAATAATAACCAAGACCTTCCCAACATTTTAACAGCAGCTCTTCGGGAGCCTCTGCTAAGTCTTTAACCGTTGGAAACGTCGCTAAGAATCGCTCGTAATACGGAATTACTGTATCCACTCGCGTTTGTTGAAGCATAATTTCACTCACCCAAATAGCATAAGGGTCAGTTGTTCTTCTCCAAGGTAAATCTCGTTTTTCTTTGTCATACCAATCGAGTAGCGTCTTTCTGAAACGCTCGATTTTCTTCTTGTCCCACATTTTTACGCCAATACCGGCTAAATCCATTCTGCTTTCTCCATTTCAAACTGCGCTATGGCCTGTTCAATCACACTAGAAGTAAATCCTTTTTGATACAACTTCCCTTTGATTTGATACCAGAGCGCCGATTCATTCTCTTCGTATTTTTTTGCGATGCGTCGGTAAATCGTCGCAATCTCTTTTACTGCTAATTCTGCTTCCATTTCACTTTGCGCTTCAAACGATAAAAACGGAACCACTTCTTCAGCGATTTCTTTCGAATACCCTTTTTGCATCACAAACACTTTTACTTTTTGCTTAGCTACTTTGGGTGTGACCCGCTTTTGCCCTTTTAAATATGACTGCGCAATTTGAATTGCATTTTCAAGTTGCTCTTTTAGCGTATAGCCTTCAAGCACTGTTTGAATGACCTTATCGCTAATACCTTTCTTTTGCAAATCAAAAACAACAGACTTTGGCCCTTTGAACGTCACAAACTTAGCTTGATTTAAGTAGCTTTCTGCATAAAACGTATCGTTAATAAAATTCTGCTCATGCAGCTTTCCAAGCACTTCATTAATAATATCTTCGTCAAATTCTAATTTTTCTAATTTTTCATAGACTTCTTTCGTTGAACGAAGCTTGAAATTCAAGAAATGTAAAGCCTTTTGATAGGCTTGCTGAATACAATCATCATGTTGAATTTCATCAATTTGTTCTTTGGTTAATTCGGTTCCTTTGAATAAAGCGTATTTTACAACAGTCGCCTCATCAACACCAAATGCAAAAGTATCATTCAAATAAATATTGTAACGGCCTTTTTTCTTTTGAGCCTCAATTTTTGTAATGACCATATTCCCACACTCCATTCTACATAGAAATATTTTAGCAAAATACACAGTTGAATAAAAGCTAGACTCACTACTTCTATTAATACATACGAAAAAAAGGCTCACACAAGGTGAACCTTTCTTCGTTATACTTATTAGATTAGTCTTTATCCATTCCCATTGCACGCATAATTGCTTTTGCAATTTCTACGATTGGAACGATTGAAAATGCTGCACCAACTACGAACAACCATTGTTCAGCTGTAAGAATTGCTACATCAAATACAGTTGTTAATCCAGGAATCACCATTACGCTTAGAAGCATTACGGCTGATACTAGGATTGCGTAGTTAAACATCTTGTTCTTGAACGCACCAACTGTGCCAAGTGATTTGTACACTGACTTCACGTTGAAGGCGTGGAACAATTGGATTAAACCTAATGTTGCAAACGCCATTGTTTCCCCAACTGGGTTCCCCCAATTAGCAATATGAGTTGCGTACCAGAATACAAACAATGTAATTCCACCTTCGAAGAAACCTTGGTAGAAGATACTTGGTAACACACCGTTTGATAAGAAGTTCGAGCCCTTACCGCGTGGTGGGTGGTTCATGATATCTGCTTCCGCTTCTTCAAGACCTAAAGCAATCGCTGGGAATACGTCTGTTACTAAGTTGATCCATAAGATATGGATTGGTTCTAGAATTGACCAACCAGCCATTGTCGCAACGAACATTGTCATTACTTCACCGAAGTTTGCAGATAGTAAGTATTGAACAGCTTTTTGGATGTTCGCGAATACTTTACGTCCTTCTTCAACGGCAACAACGATTGTTTCGAAGTTATCATCGGCAAGTACCATGTCTGAAGCACCTTTAGAAACTTCAGTACCTGTAATCCCCATACCAACACCGATATCGGCTTGTTTAAGTGAAGGAGCATCGTTAACTCCATCTCCTGTCATCGAAACAACTTTACCATTCTTTTGCCAAGCTTTTACGATACGAACTTTATGCTCTGGAGATACACGAGCATATACAGAGTAATTTTCAACAGTACGTTCTAATTCTTCATCAGAAATATCGTTTAATTCGCCACCAGTTAATACTCCGTCTTCTTGGTCTGGACGAAGGATGCCTAAACGTTTTGCAATCGCTTGGGCTGTATCGCGGTGGTCCCCAGTAATCATAATTGTACGGATACCAGCTGATTGAGCTACTTTAATCGCAGCCGCTGCTTCCTTACGTTCTGGGTCAATCATCCCTACTAAACCAGCAAAGATTAAATCATGTTCGATTGAATCTGTGTCCACTGTTTCAGGTAGAGTATCAATCACTTTGTATGCCATCGCTAACACACGAAGCGCTTGAGTGGCCATTTCTTTGTTTAATTTCATTAATGTTGTGCGGTCATCTTCAGTAAACGCAGAAACCTCACCATGTTTTTCAATCTTCGTTACACGGTCTAATAACATATCTGGAGCACCTTTAGTGGCAACCAAATATTTACCGTCTTCTAATTGATGAATCGTTGTCATTAATTTACGTGTTGAGTCAAACGGAACTTCCGCAATACGTGGAATGTTTACTAACTCTTCACGTACATCATAGTTTTTATCAAGACCGTATTGAACCATTGCTGTTTCAGTTGGGTCCCCTAATAATGAGTTATCTTGAGAAATCTTAGTATCGTTGGCTAAGTTCATTACACGAAGCGCGATGTTGTCTTTAGAAATTTCTTCTGACGCATCATGGATTTCGTTATCATAAACCATTTTTTCAACAGTCATTTGGTTAAGTGTTAATGTACCTGTTTTATCCGAACAGATAATTTCAACACCACCTAATGTTTCAACAGCTGGCAATTTACGAACAATCGCGTTACGTTGCGCCATTTTTTGAGTTCCTAATGCTAGGATAATTGTAGAAATGGCTGGTAACCCTTCTGGAATCGCAGCAACGGCAATCGCAATCGCTGTTAATAACATATGAGTCCATTCATTTCCTCGAAGCATCCCTACCAAGAAGATAATCACGGCAATCACTAAAATCATGATTGTTAGCCATTTACCAAGAGCATCTTGGTTTTCTTGAAGTGGTGTTTTACCTTCTTCAGTGTTCGCTAACATATTAGCGATTTTACCAACTTCTGTATTCATACCAGTACTTGTAACCACACCAACAGCACGGCCGTAAGTTACGTTTGTACTTGAGAACGCCATATTAGTACGATCTCCAATTCCCACTTCATCCCCTGCAGGAATCACTAAGTCTTTATCAACCGGAACTGATTCCCCTGTTAATGCTGACTCTTCAATTTTCACTGTGTTTACTTCGAATAAACGCATATCCGCTGGCACAACATCACCAGCTTCAAGAATAACAACGTCACCGACTACGATGTCTTCCCCTTTAATATGTTCCACGTGTCCATCACGTAAAACACTTGCTACAGGTGAAGCCATTTTCTTCAACGCTTCGATTGCTTCCTCGGCTTTTGACTCTTGGAAGACCCCTAGAACTGCGTTAAGCAATACTACTGCTAAGATGATAATTGCATCCGTTGGGTCTGGGTCGCCTTGGTGAGCAAACATCGAAACAACTGCCGCCACTAAAAGTACTAAAATCATGAAATCTTTAAATTGATCCACGAATTTTTCTAATAGTGTTTTTTTCTTACCTTCTTGTAATGTGTTCGCACCGTATTTTTCAAGTCTTGATGCAGCTTCTTGAGAGCTTAAACCAGAAGGACTTGACTGTACTTCTTTAAATACATCTTCGACCGTCTGCAAATATACGTGTTTTGTTTGTTGTTCCAACAAAATACACTCCTTTTCTTTTTCTATAAAAAGAGAGACTTATGCCCATCATCCTATTGATAACAAACATAAGTCTCACTGTTCAAGATAATACCAGCGAGAATTCGCTTGTTGTTGATATTATCGCAACGCTCGGTTGCCAGTTACTCCCTTATAGAGATTGATTATTGTTGTAGTTACTATACCAAATAAAAATGAGATTTGCAAATTTTTTAGTTAAATTGTTAACCTTTCTTTTTACCTAAATTTCGCGGATTTTAGCCAAATCAAACCGTTCCAATGATGGCGCATTTTTCGAGATAAAGTACTCATCAAGTGGTTTTGCTTTCAGGTTCATCGCTTGTAATTTGTCAGCCATCGTCGGCGTTTTCTTAAACACCAATTGCGTCCCATGAAGGATTCCTTCACTGACACCTGATGATAGAAGCCACTTCTTTGCGCGTTTACTTTTTTCAATATAATTTTCGACCATTTCCTTACGATGCTTCAAAAACATTCCATTTTCAATAAAAAGCGTAAATGTTTTTTGCATCATCACATTCGAATCGTAATCCATCCATAACTTCCGCATTGCAAAAGGCTCCACTAACTCTTTTGGTAACACTACAATTCCAATTTTCAAAGCTGAGAATAAAATGGACGAGAAAGATTTAACATAAATAACACGTCCGTCCATATCATAATAATGAAGTGGCGTCGCATTACCCTCGACAAAATCTGCCATATAGTCATCTTCGATAATATACACTGAGTACTTGCTTGCTAGTTCCACAATTTTTTTCTTGGTAGCTTCACTGTAACTTCCACCAAGTGGATTATGAAAGCGGGAAATCGTATAAAATAGCGAAAACTCTCCACTCGCAAATAATTCCTCTAATCGGTTTAAATCAATTTCACCATCCATCTGACGTTCAATGGTTTCGTAAGGAATGTTCAAGTGCTTCACCAACTCATTCATCCTTGCATAAGTTGGTTGCTCCAGCAATACTTTTTTCCCCTGAATTAGTTGTAATAAAATATAGAGCGCTTGTTGCGTTCCAGTCGTTATGACCAATTGTTCCTTTGTAGCATACACCCCATACTCTTCTAAAATAGGCATTAATGCCTGAATCAATTCATCCATCCCAGAAGCTTGTTCTTCTTTTGTTAACTTTAAATCATGCGCACTGGCAAGCGATTGATTAAAACAGATACGCAAATCTTCAATCGGAAGTTGAGAATAGTCTTCTTCGAACTCCTCCAATGGCTTCGGCTCTGTATTTTTCAGTACATAATAGCCACTTTTTTCTCTCGAATAAATAAAACTTTCATCTTTTAAACTACGCAAGGCTCTTTGTACGGTATCCTTATTTACTCCGTAGGTTGCGACTAGTTCACGTACAGAAGGAAGTTTATCCCCTTTTTGTAGATTTCCACTTAATATTTCCTCTTTTAATGCATTTGCTAATTGCTGATATTGATACATGACACACCTCCACTGTACCGGTACAGTTAGTTTTCATCCCTATTGTATCCTCACCTGTCCCGTTTTACAATACAGATACATTGAAACTCGAGGAATAGATATGAAAAAAATATTATTAGCAAACGACTTACCTGGAATTGGCAAAGTCGCACTCGCTCCCGCTATCCCGATTTTTGCTTGTTGTCAAATTGAAACGATGCTCCTGCCTACGGTGCTCCTTTCATCTCATACAGGCGGATTCAAAAATATCGCGATTGCGGAGCAAACCGAATTTATGAAGCAATCTTTAAAACAATGGCAAGAATTGAAATTAAAACCAGATGCTGTTTTAACAGGATATTTTCGAAATGCGGAACAAATTGAATTAATGATAGATACTATTGAAAAACTGCCTAAATCTACACAAATTTTTGTCGATCCGATTATGGCGGATAACGGAAATCTGTATAGCGGATTTACACAAGAACATGTTGAAGCGATGAGAAAACTCATTCAATATGCTCAAGTGATTTATCCAAACATTACAGAAGCTTGCTTATTAACCGAAACGGCGTATCCTTCTGGAAAAATCACGATGGACTTTACAAGGGAGTTAGCTAAGAAACTAGCCGAACTTGGACCAGAACATGTCATTATTACGGGATGCCCTGATAGCGAAGAGTTAACAGGTGTTCAACTTTATACCAAAGAGACGGATTCATTCTTTGATTTCTATAAAACAAAGTATCCGCATCATTTTTACGGAACAGGCGATACCCTCGCCGCTCTTACGACTGCATGCATCCTACAAGGATTGCCTATAGAAGACGCACTATCATTCACATTACAATTTATCGACGAAGTGCTTCAATTAGGTAGCCAACAACCTGAACAAATTCCATTTGGCCTTCCAATCGAGAAAAAACTTGGAATGCTTACAACAAAATTTACTATTGAGGTGTCATTATGAAAAATACAGATTTAAGAGATTTAGTTCAAACAAGCTTATTCGCAGCTTTAATTTATTTGGGAGTTAGCGTCTTTAGAATCCCAATGCCATTCACAACACAGTTCGTTCATTTTGGAAACGCGCTTGTAGTAATTGGATGCTTACTTTTCGGAACAAAACAAGGAGCAATCGCCGCTTCAATCGGTCTTGGGCTTTTCGACATCCTTAACAATTACGCCGATGTTGCTTGGCAAACTGTTCTTGAATCATTAATCGTCTGCTATGTGATCCATCTTGTATACGAGAAAGCAATGGATAAAGATGACAAAACCGCAAACGTAATTGCGGTGGGTGTTATTGCTGCCATTGTAAAAATTATTGTCAATATCATTAAATACACATTCTTACGAGGGATGATTGTCGGCGGCCTTGCATTAACACCAGCATTCATTCAAGCCATCAATAAAATTACAGGAACGTTTGGATCAGCTATCTTCACAGTAGTTGCAGTTCCAATCGTTTACCCACTCTTCAAAGAAGCACTAAAACGAGTAAGAAAATAGACAAAACAGCTATTACGAACCCAATCGTAATAGCTGTTTCTTTTTTCTCCACAGAGGACTATTAGAAATACGCAAAAAAGAACTCCTTGGAGTTATTGTGGCAATAGTAGGAAATCATAACCAATGTGAATTAGGGAGAGTTGCGATTTATTCGCTACTCTCCCTTTGAAGCTTGGTAGGTTTGAGACCTCAGGCTCAAGCCGGTATCCTACTATTCTTGCCACAATAACAACTCCAACAAAGTCTTAGCACCATCCCTCTCCCCACCACAGAGGGTTATTAGAACCCCTTTGGTGGTATTCAAAAGAAAGAACTCCTTGGAGTTATTATGGCAATGGTAGGAATTTATAACCAATGTGAATTAGGGAGAGTTGCGATTATTCGCTACTCTCCCTTTGAAGCTTGGTAAGCTTGAGACGTAGGCTCAAGCTGGTATCCTACCATTTCTGCCATAATAACAACTCCAAAGGAGTTCTTTTAATTCTTTTTTCAGCGGTATTAAAAAATATTTCTAATAGCCCTCTGGATTTTTCTTTTGCCAGTTCCATGAGTCGCGAACCATATCGTTTAGATTCTTTTCTGCTACCCATCCTAGCACTTCTTTTGCTTTAGAAGCATCCGCATAACAAGTTGCGATATCCCCTGCACGACGAGGTGCAATTTTATAAGGAATATCCACTCCGTTTTCTGAGATAAATGCTTTCACTAAATCTAATACACTATATCCAATACCAGTTCCTAAGTTAAAGACTTTTGCACCTTTTTGAGCGGCGTTGTTTTTAACCGCAAGTACGTGTCCACGAGCTAAGTCAACAACGTGGATGTAGTCACGAACACCAGTACCATCATGTGTATCATAGTCGTCTCCAAACACACTTAAAAATTCACGTTTACCAACAGCTACTTGAGTGATATATGGCATTAAGTTATTTGGAATGCCATTTGGCGCTTCTCCAATCAAGCCACTTTCATGTGCACCGATTGGGTTGAAGTAACGTAAGTTTGTAACTGACCAGTCGCTATCTGAAAAAGCAACGTCATTTAAGATTTGTTCAAGCATTACTTTTGTATAACCATAAGGGTTTGTTGCGCTTGTTGGCATTTCTTCTTTAAAAGGAACGACATTATTCATACCGTATACTGTTGCACTTGAACTGAACACGATATCTTTTACATTAAATTGACGCATTACATCTAGTAACACTAATGTTCCAGTAATATTGTTGTGGTAGTATTCTAAAGGTTTTTCAACAGATTCTCCTACAGCCTTGAAGCCTGCGAAATGAATCACTGAATCGATGTTTTCTTTTTCAAAAACAGATATTAAGAAATCACGATCAAGAATGTCGCCTTCATATAGAGGGAAATCTTTCCCTGTGATTGTTTTCAAACGGTTCAACACTTCTGGTGAGCTGTTTGAGAAGTTGTCAACGATAACAACCTCAAATCCAGCTTTATCTAATTCGATAACTGTATGAGAACCAATATACCCTGCTCCACCTGTTACTAAAATTGCCATTTTTGCTTCCTCCCTTAGTTCAACACATCTTCTGCGTGATCTTTTTGTAATGTTAAAACACGTGGACCATCTTTTGTAATGGCCAATGTATGTTCAAATTGGCAGCTTAGTCCACCATCTAATGTATGAGCTGTCCAACCATTACTTTCCATTTCTGCTTTCCAAGTACCAGTATTCACCATCGGTTCAATAGTGATGACCATTCCCTCTTTCAAGCGAAGGCCTTTTCCAGGTTCGCCGTAGTGAGGAACTGCTGGGCTTTCATGAATTGTTGGTCCAATTCCGTGTCCAATAAAGTCACGAACAACCGATAACCCTTCACTCTCAACATAAGTTTGAATCGCGTGACCGATGTCCCCAATACGATTGCCAACTTTTGCTTGTTGAATTCCTAAATATAAAGCTTTCTTTGTTACTTCATATAAATGATCAATTTCTGGAGTACTTTCTCCAACAATATAGCTCCAGCAAGAGTCTGATAAAGCGCCTTTAAGTTCCACACAGAAATCCACTTTTACCAAATCTCCTGATTTTAACGGTTTACGACGTGGGAACCCGTGACAGATTTCGTCATTAATACTTTGGCATGTTGCGTACTTATATCCCTCGTATCCAATTTGCGGTGCTGAACCACCCGCTTCTTCAATTTTCTTTTGTACAAATTGATCGATGTCCCAAGTAGTGACACCCGGTTTAATAAAATCACGAAGTTGCACGTGAATGGATGCTAACAGTGCACCTGATTCTTCCATTGCGTCAATTTCGCGTTTTGATTTTAATGTAATCATGAAATAAACTCATCCTTTCTAGTCTCCCCGTCATTATAGCATAGAACAAATATAAAGAGAAAGAGCCTAGACCGAAATGTTAAGAGAGTCTTAATCAAAAAAGACTGACAAAGTCACCTTTGTCAGTCTTCGTATTCCCTCTTATATTATAAGTGGTCTGTTGGCGCTACTGTAATTGGCTCAACGGATTGAGTCGCTGCTGTTTCTGTTGTTGGTTCAGCAGTTGTTGATTCAGTAGTCGTTGTTGTAGTTGTCTCAGTCGTTGTTGTTTCAACAGTTATTGTAGCTTCTTCTGGTGTAACCACTTCTTCATTTGCCGCAGCTTCAGTAGTCGTTGTAGCTTCAGTAGTCGTTGTTGCTTCAGTAGTCATTGAAACATCTTCACGAATATATCCTACATATCGATAACAACTCATGTCGATTAGACTTTGTTCATATGGAGTTGCTGCAGAAACTGAAGTTGTTGCTGCCACTGTCCCCGCTGCTACTAATCCAATCATTAAGATTGTTTTCTTAGCTTTCTTATTTGATACTACAAAGTAAGCTGCTCCTGATAATGATACGATACCAAAAACCGCTAGAATTGTTGTCGAAGATGACCCCGTATTTGGTAAAGTGTCGCCTAATGGGCATTTTCCTTTATCCAATTCATAAACGTATAATGTCGCTTGCCCAGCTTGTGCAGGCGCAGTTGGTTCTCCTGGTTGAATTGCCTCACGTTGTTCTTTTGTTAAATCAGCAATATTTACTGATTGTACTTCAGGAGTCTCAGCATTCGCTACTTTAGAAGCGGACATTCCAACAAAAGCAAATAACATCATAACTACAGCACATAGTTTTAACCATTTGTTTTTCATCTGATTTTCCCTCCTTAATTTTTATGTTTAAATTATAATGTTTATTTGAAGAAATTTCAAACATTTTCAATCTTCTTATATACTTTTTAACATATTTATAGCTTTTTTCCCTCAAAAGGAACTTTTTAGGAACGTTTATTTCCAAATGTTTCCGTTTTTCGTTCGGTGGTAATCCGATGTTTTTTGTACTTATTTCCATGTTTCTACATAAAAAAAGACCGAAGAATATATCTTCGATCTTTGATGATTTCTATAAACGATCCGTTGGCGCCACTGTATAAGCTTCTGTCGAAGTTGTTGCCATCGTTTGAGTAGTCGGCTCTTCTGTCGTTGTAGTTTGGGTTGTTGTCGTTTCTTCTGTCGTCGTTGTTGGTTCTTCCGTTGTCGTTTCAGTCGTTGTTGTTGCTTCTGTTGTCACAACAGTTGTCGTCGAACCTGCTGTCGTTGTTTCTTCTGAAATATAGAATCCAACGTAGTCATAACAATCAATCTCCTCAGGGTCTAAGTTCATTTGTTCAATGATTTGACCTAAGATTGAGCTGTCCGCTGCTAAAACCTCTCCTTGGAAAGCAAAGAATGTTCCTAAGCCACCAAGTACTAAAACTGTTTTAGCAATGTTGCGCATCTTGTTTGATTTCACTAAGTACAGACCACCTGCTACTAATACGACTGCAAAAACTGCTGAAACAGTGTTTGCTACTGTACCAGTATTTGGTAATTCTGGACCTCGCTTTGGAATCGATACACCACAAGTATTATTCTTTCTATATACATAAACCGCATGCGAGCCATCTTTCAAATCAGCCTCAGTTGGTTTCCCTTGTTTAATTTCTTTTCTAACGTTTTCAGTTGTTTTATCGTAATCGACATAGTGTACTGTCGCTGCCTGGGCAGTTGAAGATACCATTACACCAATTGTTAAAGTGATTAAAGTTGCTACAATTAATTTAATTGATTTTTTCAAACAATCCATACCTCCCTATTTTTTTATAACAGATATTTTACTGTATCTATTTTTAGATTGCAAAAGTGTAGCTCGAATTTTAGCCCGACTTTTGTCACTTAAGAGGAAATTTTCGAAAACTTCCGCAACTTTAACGACTCTTAAATATGATCAGTTGGTACTACCGTATACGTTTGTTCAGTTGTTGTTTCTTCAGTAGTCGTCGTTTCTGTTGTCGTTTCTGTTGTCGTCTCTGTCGTCGTTGTTATCTGTTCTTCTGTAGTTGTTTCACTTGTAGTTACTTCCGCAGTTGTCGATGCTTCTGTTGTTGTCGTCGTACTATTTTCACGAATATAACCAATATAAATAGTACAATCTTCTTCCACAAATGATGCCCCTGCAGAAACTAAACTTGTGCTTGCTGCAACTCCAGATAATACTAATCCTACGATTAAGATGAATTTCTTCCCGTTTTTATTAGATACTAGGAAATACCCAGCACCCGTCAGCGCTAAGATTCCTAAACTCACCATAATCATCGAAGAGTTTGTTCCTGTTTTTGGTAATTGACACGCTTCTTTATTGTAATCATATACGAAAATAATGCGTTCTCCATCGAGCAATTCATAATTTGGTTCGCCGTTTTGAATGGCTTCTTTCTGTTGTGGAGTTAAATCAGTATATTGAACAGTGATTACATCTGGATGTGTTGCTTCAGCGATGCTAGTTGTATTGAATCCAAAAATCCCAAACAACATAATCATTGCTGCTAGTCGTAAAGCTATTTTCTTCATACACACCTTCCTCACTTTTTATGAATTCATTTCAATTATCACATAACTCCGATTGAAACTCAAATAATATTTGTACAATTTCACAAACTTTTCACAGCCCCACTGTCCAACTATATTAGTAAATAAAAAAACTGGTGAAGTTTCCTTCACCAGTTTCGTTTCATATTGAATTATAAATGATCAGCCGGAAATACATCAGCACTATTAATTTCTGTAGTAGAAG
>NZ_JAPWBR010000031.1:0-14180 GCF_041433555.1 Granulicatella sp. 20925_1_45
CCATTGTTCGGGCTTCTTTTTTTAGCTCTGAAATAACGCAATAGGAGTAAAATTCTTACGGATTCTACGGGTGAAATCTAAATAGAGGATAAACAAAAAAAGAATCAGTTTATTGAAAGAATAGCGGGGAAGTGCATTAAATGCGAATTAGCAGGAGTAGGAAGTTCTTCCGTACTCCTGCTTTGAGGCTTTAAAGGCGAAAGACCTAGGCTCGAGCCGTTGCCCCGCTATAACTCTTTCAATAACAAAACTGATTCTTTTCAGTTTATCCGATATAACAATCTACCTTGAAGAAATCCGTAAGGATTTTACCCAACCAAGAAGCATCACTTCTATTTCAGAGCATAAAAAAAGAGCCCGAGATCAATTCTCAGGCTACATATTATTTGCTTAATTTTGCAGCAAGACGTGATTTATCACGAGAAGCTTTGTTTTTGTGGATTAATCCTTTAGAAGCAGCTCCGTCGATTGCTTTGTGAGCAGCACGTAATAATTCTTCAGCATTTTCAGCACCTTCAGCTACAGCAGCGTCAAATTTTTTGATAGCTGTACGCATAGCAGAAGTTTGAGCGTTGTTAGCAAGTGTTGACTTTTTGTTAGTACGAACACGTTTGATTTGTGATGCGATATTTGGCAATGGGTTCACCCCTCTTTCATTTAACATGTATAATTACTGATCAGTTGTTTCCAACACGAACTATTATACAAAAGTCCTACTTGAATTGCAAGCAAGGTATTGTGAAAGAACAAGACAGACAAACGGTAAAACTCCCGTAATGATGGTATACTAGAAAAGAAAGAGGTGAAGTCATGGATCAATTTAAATTAGTGGCTCCTTATGCACCAAATGGAGACCAACCTCAAGCCATCCAAGAACTCGTCGATGGCATCAAAAATGGGGTCAAAGAACAAACTTTACTTGGGGCAACGGGAACAGGGAAGACGTTCACGATTGCCAATGTGATTCAAGAAGTCAATAAACCAACGCTCGTATTAGCGCATAATAAAACATTAGCCGGACAGCTGTACGGAGAGTTGAAAGAATTCTTCCCGGACAATGCGGTCGAATATTTTGTGTCGTACTATGACTACTATCAACCAGAGGCATACGTTCCTGCCAGCGATACGTATATCGAGAAGGAATCGAGCGTCAACGATGAGATTGATAAATTACGCCACTCGGCCACAAGCGCCCTTTTAGAACGTCGTGATGTGATTGTAGTGGCGTCCGTGTCTTCGATGTATGGTTTAGTAAACCCGGAAGATTACCGCGACCATGTATTGTCGCTTCGTGAAGGCATGGAAATCGAACGTGATGACTTATTACGCCGATTGGTCGAAATGCAGTTCGAGCGTAACGACTATGATTTCCGCCGCGGAACTTTCCGTGTTCGTGGGGACGTCGTTGAAATCTTCCTACCAGGAAATGATGCGACGGCCTTTCGTATTGAGTTCTTCGGAGATGAAATCGAAGCCATTAAAGAAGTCGATGTGTTGACGGGTGAAATCAAAGCGACTGTGGAACACGTACCAATCTTCCCAGCAACGCACTTTGTGGCCAATGAAGACCAAATTTCACGGGCCGTAGCGACGATTAAAGAAGAGCTTGCGGAACGACTGCAAGAATTACGGGACAACCACCAGTTACTCGAAGCGCAACGCTTAGAGCAACGGACCAACTATGATATCGAAATGCTCCTAGAGATGGGGTACTGTAACGGGATTGAGAACTACTCCCGACATATGGATGGCCGACGTCCAGGACAACCACCGTATACTTTATTAGACTTCTTCCCGAAAGATTCACTCTTCGTGGTCGATGAGTCGCATATTACGATGTCACAAATTCGTGGCATGTATAACGGGGACCGTGCTCGTAAGGAGCAGTTGATTCAATACGGCTTCCGCTTACCGAGTGCTTTAGATAACCGTCCATTGCAGTTTGAAGAGTTCGAGGAACGCGTGCCTCAAATCATTTACATTTCGGCGACTCCAGGGCCTTACGAATTGTCTCATACACCAACAGTTACCGAGCAAATCATTCGTCCAACCGGCTTACTCGATCCGCCAGTGGAAGTGCGTCCAATTAAAGGACAGATTGATGACCTTATTAGTGAAATTAACTTACGTGTCGAACGCAATGAGCGTGTCTTTATTACGACATTGACCAAGAAGATGTCAGAGGACTTGACCGACTACTTAGAAGAAGTGGGCATTAAGGTGAAGTACTTGCATAGTGACATTAAGACATTGGAACGTACGGAAATTATCCGTAACTTACGACTCGGGGAATTCGACGTGTTGGTCGGAATCAACTTGCTTCGTGAAGGGTTAGACGTGCCGGAAGTATCCCTTGTGGCGATTCTGGATGCGGATAAGGAAGGCTTCCTTCGTAGTGAACGTGCTCTTGTTCAAACGATTGGACGTGCAGCACGTAATGCGAACGGTCGCGTGATTATGTATGCCGATAAGATTACGGATTCGATGCAAAAAGCGATTGATGAAACGAATCGTCGTCGTGCCATTCAAGAAGCGTACAATAAAGAACACGGTATCGTACCGAAGACTATCGTGAAGAATATCCGCGATTTAATTGCGATTACGCACGAGGTCGAAAAAGAAGATGCACCAACGACTGCAAAAGACTTCAAGAACATGACGCAAGAACAACGCCGAGAAGCGCTCGAGTTACTCGAGTTGGATATGCGTGCGGCAGCCAAAGACCTCGATTTCGAGAAAGCAGCAGACTTACGCGATGTGATTCTCGAATTGCGTGCCGAGTATCGCTTATAAGAGGTCAGATTTATGAAATGGAAATTAACAAAGGACTTACCAGAACTGGAAGGAAAGATTTTTCCAAGCCAAACGGAGGGATTTTACTTTCAGGTGGTGAGTGCCAGCAAAAAACTAGGCTTAGAAATCGTAGCGATCGATGAGGTTAACGAGCGCTACACCTTATTCGATATACCAACAACGAGTAGCAGTATCGCTCAAGCCTTGCGCGAAGAGGCAAGTGAGCTAGCGTTCCAATGGATGCATCCTGAGCAATCGAGTATCAAAGAAGCACGCCAGAAGTGGACGAAGTGGATGACCGAAAATATCGTCCCGTACCATGGCAATCCGTTCGAGAAGACGGAGGCGATGGGCTTTATGGTCGAAGATAAAGGCAAATGGTATGGGCTCATGATGGAAGTGCCGCTTCAAAAACTAGGAGTAGCTTCAAAGGCGAACGCCCTTGTTTTGAACGTGAAGATTCATCCGGAAGACAAGGAACGACTCGTTGCGACTGACGGGATTTTCGAAGCCTATCATATGAATAAGAAGCATTGGATTTCAATTGCGCTGAATGTGTGCACAGATGATGCACTCATCAAAGAGTGTATCTATACTAGCTACAAATGTGTTGCGAAGAAAGACAATTCTTTACTTTCAACGAGAGATTCGCTATAATTTTCAACATAGCGTTTTAGCAAAAAGGAGATTTTTTTATGGTAAATATTGCAATTGTAGGAGCGACAGGTGTCGTTGGAACAAAAATGATTGAACGTTTAGAAGAAAGCAACTTACAAGTAGAGCACTTATATCTACTTGCTTCAGCGCGTTCAGCAGGGAAAGTACTACAGTTTAGAGGAAAAGATTATGTAGTCGAAGAATTAACGGAAGACTCCTTCAAGCGTGATATTGACTACGCCATCTTCTCAGCAGGGGGCGGCACTTCATTGAAATTTGCGCCAATCGCAGAACGTGACGGCGTAATTGTTATCGACAATTCAAGCGCATGGAGAATGGATCCAGAGATTGATTTAGTCGTGCCAGAATGTAACGCACCAACATTAGAGCGTAAGATTATCGCAAATCCAAACTGCTCAACAATCCAATCGGTTGTGCCATTACGTCCATTGCATGATGCATTTGGGTTGAAACGTGTGGCGTATACAACTTATCAGGCTGTTTCAGGTTCTGGACAAGCAGGGATTAATGATTTAAGAAATGGGGAAAAAGGGGAAGCTCCAACAAACTACCCACACCCAATTTATAATAACGTATTGCCCCATATCGATGTGTTCTTAGAAAATGGCTATACAAAAGAAGAAATGAAAATGATTCAAGAAACTCGCAAGATTCTAGGCTTATCAGATGATGTAGCCATCACTGCTACTTGTGTGCGTGTGCCAGTATTCAACTCACACTCTGTAGAAATCAATGTGACTTTCGAAAAAGATACAACACCTGAAGAAATTCGTGCGATTTTAGAAAAAGCACCAGGCGTAATCGTATTAGATAAGCCTGAGGAAAATGTATATCCAACACCATTACAAGCAACTGGGCATGATGAAGTGTATGTAGGACGTATTCGCCGCGATATTTCTCAACCAAACAGCTTCCACATCTGGTGTGTGGGCGACAATATTCGTAAGGGTGCAGCAAGCAACGCCATCCAAATTGCGGAGTATATTGAGGAGCACGGTTTACGTAAATAATTAAATAGAAGACTGGGCATCTGGGTGACAGTATAGTGAATAATGTTGATTACTCCAAATCCTTACGGATATCTTCATAATAGCTATAACGTTGCACCGGTTCGAGCCTAGGTCTCTCACCTTTAAAGCCTCAAAGGGAGCGTACGGAATAAAATTCCTACGCTCCCTTTTTCGCATTTAATGCTATCCCACGTTATAGCTATTATAGAATCCGTAAGATTTTTCGTAATCAACTTTCTCATAAGAAAGAGTTGCCCAGTCTTCTAATGATTATTTGCTCCAATAAACCCAACTGTGGGGAAAAATTAGTTTTGTATCATTAATGATACATCTTTAGGAAATTAAAAGTGAGTGTAACATTTTTGTTACGTAACATAATTGTTACATCCTAAAAAACAAAAATAGGAAGCAAGTTTTTCCGCTTTTGAAGAGGATAAAATGTGATACAATAAAAGTACTATGGATGTAAAAGGAAGTACGCGTGTGAACAAGTTAAAACCTTATTTAAAGCCATATCTGAAAGAAACGATATTGGCACCTTTATTTAAATTATTCGAAGCGATTCTGGAATTGTTTGTGCCACTAATCATGGCGGTCATTATCGACAAAGGAATTGAAAACAGAGATACTGCGCTGATTCTCCAACAAGGAGCGATTCTTATTGGACTCGGAATGGTTGGTGTAGCTGTGTCGATTACCGCTCAGTATTTTGCGGCAAAGGCGGCAACTGGATTTACCGCTGATGTGAGACAGGCACTCTTTTCAAAAATTCAATACTTTAGTTTCTCGCAACTCGATGCGCTTGGAAATGACACTTTACTGACGCGATTGACGAGTGATATGAATCTCGTGCAAAACGGGTTGAACATCGCGCTTCGTCTATTGCTTCGTTCGCCGTTTATCGTCGGTGGAGCGATTGTGATGGCCTTTGTCGTGAATGTGGAAATGGCATGGACGTTTGCCATTACCGTTCCAATCTTAGCAGTTGTCGTATTCGGGATTATTTACTGGACGATTCCGATGTATCGCCGTGTGCAAGGGCAACTGGATCGTATTATGCGCCGCGTGCATGAAAACTTACTCGGTGTGCGTGTGATTCGTGCATTTAACCGAGAAGAAAAAGAAATTCAGTCGTTTAGAGAAGATACTGAAGCGTTGAATCAGGCGCAACAAAAGGTGAGTGGTCTCTCAGGAGCTATGAATCCTATTACGTTTGTAATTGTGAATGTGGCCCTCATCGTCATTCTTTATGGTGGAGCGATTAAAGTGGATACAGGAACCTTAACGAAAGGGGAAGTCATCGCTTTAACAAACTACATGTCACAAATTCTAGTGGAACTTGTGAAGTTTGCGAACCTTGTCGTATTGATGACAAAATCAGTAGCGAGTGCAGAGCGTGTTGATAACATTCTATCGATTGAAGCGGATATGGTCGAAGGAACTGAAGAGGTTCATCCTGAAGGAGAAGTGGCGGTGGCGTTTAAAGACGTGACGTTGACGTATCAAGGAGACCAAAACGCAGCGTTGAACCATATCTCATTTACCGCGCTGAAAGGACAGACCATCGGCGTTATCGGTGGGACGGGTAGCGGGAAATCGTCTCTTGTCAATATGATTCCTCGTTTCTATGATGCGACCCAAGGGACTGTAGAGGTGTTCGGGGCAGACGTTCGTCGCTACCGTTTTGCATCGCTTCGTGGAGCGGTCGGAATGGTCTTGCAAAAGGCGCAACTCTTCCGTGGAACGATTGCTGACAATGTTCGTTTTGGAAATGCATCTGCTTCAAGTGAAGTGGTTGAACATGCACTCGGTATCGCCCAAGCCAGCGAGTTTGTACAGACGAAAGAAGGCGGACTTGATTATAGCATCGAACAAAATGGTCGCAATCTATCCGGTGGGCAAAAACAACGGATGACGATTGCGCGTGCGATTGCTAAACAAGCACCGATTTTAATTCTAGATGATAGTGCTTCGGCATTAGACTTTGCGACCGACGCGAAATTGCGTGAGGCGATTAAGAACCAAACGCCACGTCCAACAACCTTTATCGTGTCGCAACGGGCGGCGTCTGTGCAGTATGCAGACTTAATTCTTGTACTCGATGAAGGAAATCTTGTCGGAAAAGGCACGCATGACGAGCTCTTAGCCAACAATGAGATTTATCAAGAAATTTACTATTCACAATTTCCAAAGGAGGATGAAGCATGAGACAGAAAACTCAATGGGAAACCATCCGTAAAGTTCTCCGCTACATCCGTCGCTACCGTATCTATTTCGTAGCGTCCATTCTTTTGGCGAGTGTGAATGTATTCGGAACGTTAATGATTCCGAAATTAGTCGGAGAAGCCGTAGACCAAATGCTGGACACAGGCCAAGTGTTCTATGAAGGACTATTTGCCATCCTTTGGCAGATTGCACTCTTTACAATAATAGCTTCTGTTGCGCAGTGGTTTATGAACCTCAGCAATAACAAGATGACGTACTCTGTGGTTCGTGACCTTCGTAGAGACGCGCTTGAAAAAATCGAAACCTTACCGCTCAGTTATTTAGATATTCATCCAGCCGGAGAAATCGAGAGCCGTATCATTGCGGACGCGGATCAATTTGCGGATGGATTATTGATGGGATTCACGCAGTTATTCACGGGTGTGATGACCATTCTGGGGACCTTAGTCTTTATGCTGAGCGTGAATATGACATTAACGCTGGTAGTAGTCGTGGTGACGCCAGTATCCTTTGTGATGGCTAGCTTTGTTGCGAAGAAATCCTATCATTTCTTTAAACAACAATCGGAAATTCGTGGCGACCAAACCGCCTATATGAATGAGATGATTGAGGGAACACGAGTGGTTACGGCCTTTCAACAACAAGAAATGGTCATCGAGGACTTCGCGGTGATTAATAAGGAGTTAACGGATGTATCGCTCAAGGCTATCTTCTTCTCGAGCATCACGAATCCGGCAACGCGCTTTGTCAATAGCATCGTCTACACCAGTGTGGGCGTGTTCGGGGCTTTCTTCGTGATGAGCGGTGGCGTGACGGTGGGGCAACTGTCATCCTTCCTAAGTTACGCGAACCAATATACGAAACCATTCAATGAAATCTCAGGTGTGATTACCGAATTGCAAAATGCGATTGCCTGTGCCAACCGTGTGTTTGAACTGTTGGAACAACCTTCTGAGAGTCCAGAGCGCAAAAATGCTGTGTCTCCTGAAAACTTTGACGGAGCGGTGGAATTTAGCCATGTGGACTTCTCTTATGTGAAAGACCAACCGCTGATTGAAGACTTCTCGCTTGAGGTCAAACCAGGGCAACGTGTGGCGATTGTCGGTCCAACCGGAAGTGGAAAGACGACATTGATTAACTTATTGATGCGTTTCTACGATATTAATAGTGGAAAATTAGCCATCGATGGCCATTCGATTGAAGACATCACTCGTCAAAGCCTACGAAATGGATTTGGAATGGTGCTTCAAGAAACATGGCTTCAAACGGGAACTGTCCGTGAAAATATAACGATGGGAAATCCAACGATTAGCGAAGAAGAGATGATTCGCATCGCCAAACTCTGTCATATTCATGGATTTGTAAGCCGTCTGCCACAAGGATATGATACGGTGATTTCAGATGACGGTGGGGACTTCTCGCAAGGGCAAAAACAATTGCTCTGCATCGCTCGTGTGATGATGGGACAACCTAATATGCTGATTCTTGATGAAGCGACTTCTTCCATCGATACGCGTACCGAGTTGAAGATTCAAGAAGCCTTTCAACATCTGATGGAAGGACGCACGAGCTTTATCGTGGCGCACCGCTTATCGACCATTCGTACCGCGGATGTGATTCTCGTCTTGAAAGACGGACATGTCATTGAAAAAGGAAATCATGCCAGCTTGATGGAGCAACGTGGATTTTACTACAATCTCTATCAAAGTCAGTGGCAACAGTAAACTAAAAAAAAGCGTAGGCTCTATAAAAAAGAGTCTACGCTTTTTTGAATTGTTGAAAGTGCAAAATTATCATATATGATAATTTCAAACGATTATGAATTGAATTCTTCTAGCGCTAGAGACGCTTCTTCCCATTCCGCAAGAAGTGTTTCTTGGCGCTCGAGAAGGGCTCCTTCTTCGGTTGAGAGGGCAGCAGATTTATCTGGGTCAGAATAGTTTTCTTCCAGCGTCATCGCCTCATGCACTTGTTCGAGTGCAGTTTCGATATCATGCATCTCCGTTTCTAGTTGCTCGATGCGACGAGTGAGCGTACGGATTTGACGTTGCTCTTCTTTAGAGGCATGGTAGCTGGCTTTGGCTTCTGTCATCTGCTCGGCCGTTGCTAGTGGGGCATCCTTGGCTTCTTGCAATGCAGCGAGTTCTTCTTTCTCTTGTTTTTTCTCGAGATAGTAGTCGTAGTCGCCTAAATACAGCGTGCTGCCAGTTTCTTCGATTTCAAGAATAGCCGTTGCGACCTTGTTGATGAAGAAACGGTCATGCGACACGAAACAAATCGTGCCGTCGTAGTCGATAAGGGCATCTTCGAGGACTTCTTTACTGTCGATGTCCAAGTGGTTGGTTGGTTCGTCAAGCAGTAGGAAATTATCATGTTCAAGAGACAGTTTGCAAAGTGCCAAACGGGCCTTTTCACCCCCGCTGAGTTGAGCGGTTGTTTTCTCGACGTCGTTGCCTGAAAAAAGGAAACTGCCAAGAATCGAACGGATGTCTTTTTCAGGCATCGTTGAGTGACGAGACCAGAGTTCTTCTAGAACCGTTTGATTCGATGAGAGGCCGGCCAAGTTTTGGTCATAGTAACCGACTTGAACGCCAGCACCTAAGTCGATTGAACCTTCGATTAAAGGTAATTCACCCGTAATAGACTTCAAGAGAGTAGATTTTCCAATACCGTTAGGCCCCACAATCGCGATGGCCTCACGCTTGCGAAGCTGGAAGGAAATCGGACCACTCAAGGCTTCGTGGTCGTAGCCGATATAAGCATCAGTTACTTGCAGCACTTGGTTTCCGGATTCGCGTTCCACGGTAAATTCAAAACGAGCAGAGCGCTGATCGCCTTTTGGTTTCTCTAAGCGTTCCATTTTCTCGAGCTTCTTACGGCGTGATTGGGCTCGTTTTGTAGTTGAAGCGCGCACTAAGTTTTTCGCGATGAATTCTTCTAAGTCGTGAATCTCTTGTTGCTGCTTCTCGTAGGCTTTTTGTTTGAGTAAATAGCGTTGCTCGCGTTCTTCTAAGTAGTGCGAGTAGTTTCCTTTATAATATTCGCAGGCCTTATGACTGATTTCATAGACTTCGTTACACACACGGTCCAAGAAGTATTGGTCGTGGGATACGATGACAAGCGCGCTACTTGAAGAGCGTAAGTAGTCTTCAAGCCACGTCAATGTTTCAATATCCAAGTGGTTGGTTGGTTCGTCTAAGATGAGTAAGTCGTGTTTCTCTAATAAAATACGAGCTAGTGCCAGACGAGTGCGTTGGCCCCCAGAGAGTGCTTGAATCGGTTGATCGTAGTCTTCTGGATAGAAACGGAAGCCGTGAAGCACGGTGCGAATCTCAGACTCGTAACCATACGCGTTCTTTTGGTTCAATTCTTCTTGAAGCTGGTCGTATCGTTTTAAGGCGAGTTCGTACGCAACTGGGTCACTAAGAAGGTCAGGGTCACCGAGTTGTTCGGCGGCTTTTTGCGCTTGTTTCTTCAAAGTTTCTACGTCTTCAAAGAGATGCACCATTTCTTCCCAAACAGTGCGGGAAGACTGGATAGCAGCGTATTGGTCTAAGTAGCCAATCGAGAGGTCTTTCTTCTTTGACACAGCGCCAAGTGAAGGTTCTTCGATTCCAGCCAACATTTTTAATAGCGTGGATTTTCCAGTACCATTTCGCCCAACGATGGCAATGCGTGAATTTTCTTGAATATGAATCGTAATATTTTCAAATAGGACTTCATCCGCAAACGTACGCGCGAGTCCTTGTCCTTGTAGTAAAATCATGACGGGTCCTTTCAAAGTAGTTTCAGTTTATTTTAGCATAAAAAAGAGGGGGAACAATATTGATACGCGTTCTTCTTTGCATTCACATTCACAATAGGGAGGTTGTGAAGAAAAAAGCACAAAGCCTTCTGTATATAAGCGAAACTTAGGAATGTTCGTGAGGTACAAGCAAACTGTTTGTGAAATGAAATGTCGTTGTGATAGAATACGCATGGAAATAAAAGAAAAAGGGAGTCTTATTCATGAAAGATTTAAACGAATTAAAAGAAATCGAAGTGCCACGCGCAACTGCGAAACGTTTGGCTATTTATCATCGTTACTTACGTTTCTTGCATGATGCAGGAAAACGTCGCATCTCATCAACTGAATTAAGTGAAGCCGTAAAAGTCGATAGCGCAACAATCCGTCGTGACTTCTCATACTTTGGAGCTTTAGGAAAACGTGGATATGGATATGATGTAGAATACTTATTAGAATTCTTCAGCCATACTTTAAACCAAGATCGCCTAACAAACGTCGCTCTAGTAGGGGTTGGTAAATTAGGACAAGCGCTCTTAAACTACAACTTCCACCAAAGCAACAACGTGCGTATTAGCGCAGCGTTTGACGTAAACGAAGACATCGTTGGAACAATCCAAACAGGTGTGCCAGTTTACAGCATGGATGAAATGGTAGAACAATTGAAAGTTCAACAAATCCAAGTGGCCATCTTAACAGTGCCTCAAGATGTAGCTCAAGAAACAGCAGACCGCTTAGTAGAAGCAAATGTTCGCGGAATCTTGAACTTCACACCAATCCGCTTAGACGTACCAGAAGACGTTCGAGTTCAAAACGTGGACTTAACAAACGAACTTCAAACACTAATTTATTTCTTGGACAACCAAAAATAATCTATTGAAAGGCATCCATATAGGGTGCCTTTTTTGTATAAAAAATAAGCACTAATCCAATCCGATTTGCGGAGCGATTAGTGCTTTTCTTTTGGTTCTTTATCGTCTAGTGAATCCTCGTCATCGGGCAGATTCTCGATGAGATTAGCGAGTTTTTTCAACTCGTTATAGGTGCGAAGCATGTTGATACTTGTTACGATGCTTGTCGTTGCGAATAGACAGCAGAATAATGTGATAAAGTCAAATCCATTTCCAGGATAATGCGTCGTTGCTAGAAAGATAAAGAAGACGGCTAATATGATTTCAAAATATAGTTTTCTAAAGAAACTTTTTCGTGTCATCGCAATCATCCTTTCCTGTCAAAATCTTACAAAATTCCAGACAAATAAGCAAGTATTTATTCTTGATTTTTCCTGACCAAATGAGTATCATAAAACTATGAGTTAGCACTCAGTGTTTTTGAGTGCTAAAAAAGATGAAGGAGGATTTCATATGTTAAAGCCTTTAAAAGATAGAGTTGTTATTCAAATGGTAGAGCAAGAAGAAAAAACTGCTGGAGGATTATTCCTACCAACAACTGCTCAAGAAAAATTACAATTTGCAAAAGTCATCGCAACAAGCGAATTCACTGCTGCAGAAGACCGTCAAGTAGCGGTTGGCGATAAAGTCGTTTTCGAGAAATATTCAGGAACAGAAGTTAAATTAGATGGTCAAGAATATATCATCGTGAAAGAAAAAGACATTATCGCAATTGTTGAATAAAGGAGGATACAACTATGGTGAAAGATATTAAATTTGCAGAAGACGCAAGAAGCGCCATGCTACGTGGTGTGGACGTTTTAGCGAACACAGTAAAAGTAACATTAGGACCAAAAGGACGTAATGTTGTATTAGAAAAAGCATTTGGGTCTCCACTGATTACAAATGATGGGGTAACAATTGCCAAAGAAATCGAATTAGAAGATCACTTCGAAAATATGGGTGCAAAACTCGTGGCTGAAGTAGCTTCAAAAACAAACGATATTGCCGGTGACGGTACAACAACAGCTACTGTTTTAACACAAGCTATCGTTCGTGAAGGATTGAAAAACGTAACAGCTGGCGCAAACCCAGTAGGCATCCGTCGCGGGATTGAACTTGCAACAAAAGCAGCTGTTGAAGAATTACATCGCATTTCTCGTCCAGTAGAATCAAAAGAAGCCATCGCACAAGTTGCGGCCATTTCTTCAGGTTCAGCTGAAGTCGGTGAATTAATCGCTGAAGCTATGGAAAAAGTGGGTAACGACGGCGTTATCACAATCGAAGAATCTAAAGGGATTGAAACAGAGTTAGATGTTGTAGAAGGAATGCAATTTGACCGTGGTTACTTATCACAATATATGGTGACAGATAATGACAAGATGATTGCGACTTTAGACAATCCATTTATCTTAATTACAGATAAGAAAGTATCAAACATCCAAGAAATCATTCCATTATTAGAACAAATCGTTCAACAAGGACGTGCGTTATTAATCATCGCGGATGACGTGGATGGCGAAGCTTTACCAACATTAGTATTAAACAAATTACGCGGAACATTTAACGTGGTAGCTGTAAAAGCTCCAGGATTCGGTGACCGTCGTAAAGCGATGTTAGAAGATATCGCTGTGTTAACTGGTGCTCAAGTTATTACAGAAGACCTTGGCTTAGAATTAAAAGACGCAACATTAGCTCAATTAGGGACAGCTGGTAAAGTTGTAGTTTCTAAAGACAGCACTACAATCGTTGAAGGTGCAGGCTCTAAAGAATTAATCGCGAACCGTGTTGCTTTAATTCGCGCACAAGCACAAGATACAACAAGTGATTTTGACCGTGAAAAATTACATGAACGTCTTGCTAAATTATCAGGTGGGGTTGCCGTGATTAAAGTCGGTGCCGCTACTGAAACAGAATTGAAAGAGAAAAAACTTCGCATTGAAGATGCCTTAAACGCAACTCGCGCAGCGGTTGAAGAAGGAATCGTTTCAGGTGGGGGAACAGCTCTTGTGAACGTTCAAAAAGTCGTAGACGCTCTTGAATTAGAAGGCGACTTAGCTACAGGTGCGAAAATCGTATCTCGTTCATTAGAAGAACCATTACGTCAAATCGCAGAAAATGCGGGTCTTGAAGGTTCAGTCATTGTTGCTCGTTTGAAATCTGAAGAAAAAGGAATTGGATACAATGCCGCTACAGATGAATGGGTAAACATGATTGAAGCAGGTATCGTGGACCCAACAAAAGTAACACGTTCTGCTTTACAAAATGCTGCATCTGTTTCAGCATTATTATTAACAACAGAAGCTGTTGTAGCTGACAAACCAGCTCCAGTAGCACCACCAATGCCAGGGATGGATCCGGGCATGGGTATGATGTAATCAAAGAGGGGTGAAAGTTTTTCACCCCTCTTTTTCTTTTTGGATAAAAACACCGCAAGGTGCTTCCCGACAAAAGTGAACGAAGTTCAAAACTTCGAACACTGAAGGATTTGTTTATAATAGCTGTAATGGGACAACGGTTCGAGCCTGTCGTCTCTCACCTCAAAAGCCTCAAAGGAGCCGTACGGAATGACTTCCTACGGCTCCTAATTCGCATTTTGTGTTATTCCCCATTACTGCTACTATAAAATCCTTCGTGTTCTCCGTTTTGAACACATTTTTTGGTGATACTTATAAAAAGAGGATGGAATGGAGAAGATAAGAGAAAGAGCTACTCCTCGAGGTTCTTCGTTTTGAACAGGTTTTTGAGCTTCTTATAAAAAAGAGAGTTAATAAGAGAAAGAAAATAAGACCAACGGAA
>NZ_JAPWBR010000032.1:0-13468 GCF_041433555.1 Granulicatella sp. 20925_1_45
CATATATGATAATTCGTACGAAAAAAAGACGCTGGAATAATTTTCCAAGCGTCTTTCATTTTGTATCTTTTTTAAAACAAAAGCCCAATCTTTATTGTAGATTGGGCTAATCCTCTTCCGGATTCCATTGATATTTTTTGAGTGATACATTTGTCGGACTTTTAAAGATGATTCTTTCAGCTTCTAATAATTCTTTTTGTTCAAACCATCCTGGTACCAGTCTTCCACTTGCATTAACGACTCTGTGGCAAGGATAGTCGCC
The DNA here is from genome assembly GCF_041433555.1 of Granulicatella sp. 20925_1_45. Taxonomy (NCBI): domain Bacteria; kingdom Bacillati; phylum Bacillota; class Bacilli; order Lactobacillales; family Carnobacteriaceae; genus Granulicatella; species Granulicatella sp. 20925_1_45. Next base: position 263 of record NZ_JAPWBR010000032.1, read on the forward strand.
ATAGATTTCTACCTGACTTAAAATCTTTCCGACTAATCTTGCATTTTTCGGACGACCTATGAGACTAGCAATCTGTCCATAAGTAGCAACTTTTCCGCTTGGAATTTCACCAACCACCTCTAAAACTTCATAGATAAGTCGATCATCCATTTTTCTCACCCTCAATGACAAAGCGAATTTGAGTTTCACTTGTGAGTTCTGCTGTCAACTGTACATTGTTCGTTTCGGCAATCTTCTGCGCGATAGAAAGCCCTAGTCCGCTACCGCCTGTCGTACGATTTCTCGAACTGTCTACGCGGTAGAAGCGATCGAAAATCTGACTGACCTGTTCCTTCGTCATTGGTTCGGTTTCATTTCCAATGGCTAATTGATTTCGTTTTGCCTCGATGGTGATGACAGGTTCACCGACCGTATACTTCATCGCGTTATCGAGCAAGATACGAATCAACTCCATCATCGCACTCTTATTCGTTGTGATAATCGTTTGTGCCTCCCCAGTAAATTCTACCTGGAGTCCTTTTTCGTTTAAGACTGGTAAAATCTCTTCTACGATTGCTTTCGTAACGGCTACTAAATCGACTTCCTCTTTTGTCGCAGCCGCTTCTCCTTCGTCGTATCTTGAAAGAATTAACATCTGCTCTACAAGAGAGTTCAGACGCTTAATTTGGCGTTTATTACTATCGACAAATTTCGCCTCAGTGCCCATCATGGCAAGTAAATCCGTATTGGCAGAAAGAACCGCTAACGGTGTCTTAATCTCGTGACTCGCATTGGCGATAAATTGTTGCTGACGCTCCACGTTTTCGACAAACGGACGAATCGCGCGTTTCGATACGAGACGAACAAGAACATATACCACTGCTAAACAGAGAACAAAGACTGCTCCCGTTACCATCATCAATCTCGATATTTGTTGTGTCTCCTTATTAGCATCTACAAGGACAACCATTGTTCCGGCATCCGTCTTAGCAACTTGATAGCGAAGACTTCCTTCCCATCCTTGAGTGGCAGAACCTTGTGCGACACGTAGCCCCAACTCTTTTAACGCTTCTTCATCGAGCGATACTAAGTGAGTTCGGTCGACAGATTGGACCGTGCCATTTGCCACTCTTACGACTGCATAACGTGTTGCCATCTGATCATCTTTACGAAACTCCATTCCTTTTGGCATTCCATGTTCAGGATGTTCTTTAGGAGCCATTCCTCCCTCAGGTGCATCAGGAAAAGTTCCATCATTATTAACAAGCATTGTCCCAAGTCGGTCTACTTGATTGACGGTTTGGCGATAGTTCACAACGTTGACCGCCACTAGCACAACCAGCAGCACTGCCGTAAACGACAGCATCGCACTTTTCACAAAGCTTTTTTGAAGTTGTTTAAACATGCAAACTCCTCTTCTTTTCTAAAATCATCGGGATTACGCTTCGACCATCAATTGATAGCCCAAACCACGTGCAGATTTAATCGTCACGTTCGCATCGATGCTCGCTAATTTTTTACGGAGAGATGAAATATTCACCCACACCACATTAATCTCAGCATCTGAGTCGAGTCCCCAAACTTTTTCCATAATCAAATCGGTTGATAATACTTGATTGCTATTCATCATGAAGTATTCCATCAATTGGAACTCTTTATTATTCAACAACACTTGTCCGCTGGCTGATTCCATTGTGAACTTATCGCGGTTAAGCTCGATATTTCCGATGTTCATCACAGATGCCACAAAGACATTTGGGCGGCGAAGCAATGATTTCACACGCGCTAATAATTCAGGCGCCTCGAACGGCTTCGTTAAATAATCGTCCGCTCCTTCTTCAAGACCTGTCACTTTATCTTCTAATTGGCTTTTTGCCGTTAACATCAACACTGGCGTTGTATTTCCACCCGCACGCAATTCACGGACCACTTCGATTCCTGATTTCTTCGGCATCATGACATCCAGCAAGATTAAATCATACGGTGTTGATTCGGCATAAAATAGCGCATCCGCCCCATCGTGAACAACCTCCACGCTATATTTTTGCATTTCAAGCATCATTTTCAGCGCTTCTGCTAAATCAATTTCATCTTCTGCTACTAAAATTCTCATAGTCGCACCTCTTCTTTTTTCTTAAGTATACGTTTCGTACTTAAAATTTACTTAAACCGACTTACATGTGTTCTCAAATGAGACTAGTAGCTCACGCAATTGTTGCTTTTGGTTGCAGTCCAATCCACGTAAGGTATGTTCCATCATTTGATGTTGCGCTGGAATTAAATCATCCAGCAATTTCTTTCCTTTTTCTGTTAATGAAATATGTTTTGTCTTCCAATCTTTTTCAATCGAAATCAACTCTAATTTTTCTAAATGACGAATGCAATGCGTAATATTTCCCTGCGTCAAATTCAACGTTTGCGCAATCGTCTTTTGATCCATCGTTTGATTTCGGAAAATCAGATGTAACACTTCAAAATGAGTTGGATTCAATCCCACCTCTTTTAATGACATCGAAAAAGTTTTCAAGTTCTCATTGTAGATTTTCATAATCATCATCCAAATCTCATGAGACACATTCATTTTTTCGCATTCTGTAACCATACCAACACCTCTTTCATCGTTTACTTTACTATTGAAATGACCTCCTGTCAAACTCTCTCTCCCTCAATCCACTAAGGAATTACACTCGCTAAAATATGAGCACTCTCTAACTCCCTGCATCCTCTTTTCCCCCTCCTAGCTCCTAGGGAAATTGGTTTAACTAAAACCAGGTCCTTTTACTCAAAAAGAGTAAGAAAAACGATTGGCTTCACTGAAGAGCGCACACTTTTTCCCTTCTTCGGCCACCCTTTAAAATGGTTTAACCGAAACTAGGTCTCTTATTGGTAAAGCACGAGTGCCTTCACCAAAAAAGCACTGAAAAGCACACACATTTTTTACACCCTCATCATATTAAAAGGTTTAACCGAAACCAGATCCTTTTACTGAAAAAGAGTAAGAAAAACGAGTGGCTTCACTGAAGAGCACACACTTTTCCCTTCTTCGGCCACCCTTTAAAATGGTTTAACTGAAACTAGATCTCTTATTGGTAAAGCAGGAGTGCCTTTGGATTCTGTAGTAGTGATAATAGCGAGTGCAACCAATGTGAATTACTGACACTTGGAATTTATTCCTAGTGTCAGTTTGAAGCTTGGTAGGCGTTGAGACCTCAGGCTCAACCCGTTGCAGCTATTATTTCTACTACAGAGACATCCAAAGCGCACGAAGTGCTTTACCCTTATTTTTCCAATAAAAAAAGAGCCCTGGTTTCAGGTTAAACCAGGACTCGGAAAGCACAATTTCCCTAGTGAGCTATCCAAATTTTTTTCTGACGAATCAGCGCCACACACGCAATCACTACCACAATGAAAGTTCCGAGTGCTGCTGTTCCGTTAACAGTGAGAGAATATAACCATGGGCTCATTCCTTCTGGTGCATATTTACCCCAGAAAATAACCCCGGCAATATAGTGGAAGAAGTAGCGAACGCCTACTCCTACAAAAGCTGCAGTACAAGCTAACGTAATCGCACTTGTATATTTCTCAGCTTTTAATGCTTTTTGGAACGGACTATATAGAAGTCCTGCAAGTCCCATCACTGCAAATGCAATGACATATTCAATGAGTACTTGTTCAACAGACAAGAATGCCACTTTACCTAACGCGAAGTGGAGTAATCCCCATAGCAAACCTGCTGCTAAACCTGGTGTCAAGCCGCGACGTAGTGAAAAAATAACAAGAACAATTGCTCCCCACGACGGTGAAAACCACCCAGCAAAGTCCGGAATAAAGGACATCGCCATTGACAATGCTGCAATAATTGCAACTTCTACCCATACTAAAACATTTCTCTTCATACAAAAAGAGCCTCCTTCGTTTGTTGAAAAACACAAAGAGACTCCGTCTAAAACTTCGAAATCAAATACAATTCCTACGCACGTACTAACGTAACAGGTTCAAGGGTTTGTAACTACATCTCAGCCAAAATGGCACCCCTTTGTACTTTTCACATATTTAACTGTTTCTAATATACTACTGTAGAGCATATTTAGCAAGCATTATTGACTATGCTTGTGAATTTTTCTTATTGACAATGACTAACATTGATCCTGCTAGAAGTGCCACTACTGCTGCCCAAACTCCTACAGTTTTTGTACCTGTATTAGGAAGTTCTGGTGCTTCTGTTGTAGTTTCTACTGTTGTTGGTGCAACTGTTGTAGAAGCCGCTGTCGTTGGTGCTTCTGTTGTTGTTGTACTTGTTGTTGGAGCTTCTGTCATTGTTGTTGACGTTGTAGACTCCGTAGTAGTTGTTGTAGTTGTTGGCGCAACGGTAGTAGTCGTCGTTGTTGTTGTAGACTCAGTTGTCACCGCAGTTGTTGTTGGCTCCTCTGTCGTTGTTGACGTTGTAGACTCAGTTGTTGTCGTACTTGTTGTAGGAGCTTCTGTCGTCGTTGTTGACGTTGTAGACTCAGTTGTTGTCGTACTTGTTGTAGGAGCTTCTGTCGTCGTTGTTGACGTTGGTGCTTCCGTTGTAGTCGTACTTGTCGTTGGAGCTTCTGTCGTCGTTGTAGTAGTTGTTGTCGTTGTCTCTGCTTTATTGACAATTTCCTTACGAGCTACTTTACTTGCATCAAAATCTGCTGCATTTACTACTACATCGTCTTCTAACAGTTGGAATCCTGAAGGAGCTTTTGTTTCACGAATAATGTATTCATCGCGTAATAAGTTGGATACTTTTGCAGTACCATCTGCTCCTGTAACTAATTTACCAACAGATTTACCAGTTACTTTACGGATAACGTCAAATTCAGCGTTTGCTAAAGCTGAACCATCGTCCCCTTTTTTATCGATCACAATTTCAAATGTGTAACCATCCGCTGAACCACTAGCTGTTTGATATACATATGGTGATTCTTTTGCATCAATACGTGTTTTGTTTGCATCTAAGCTTGCGTAGTTCACGAATGTTTCCCCTGAAGCTGGCGCATAAGGAACACGCACTTTATACTCGATTAAGTAGCCATCTGCTTGAGCGACATCGCCTAATTTCACTGTAAAGCTCTTGTTATCTGCTGCAAAAGTCACTTCTTTATCAGTCACAAGCTGTCTATTCTTCAAGGCAAGTTTTCCGTCATTTCCTTCGCCCCAAACGCCTTTATAAACTTTTACGCTTGATGGAACATATTCCATACCGTCTGTTTGCAATTGGTCTGTTACGATAGCATCTGCAAATGCTTGTTTTGTCGCATTCACACGTAATTCATACGTACGAGTAATGCTTCCGTCTTCTGCTGTTTTTGTTCCCCAGCTCACTTTGTCAAACTCTTTACTTAAGTCTCCAGGAACAAATACATAATTAAATTCACCGACTGTTTTTGTTTGTTTGTCGATTGTTAATTTTACTGGAATTTTTGTGTTTTCATGTTGTTTTGTAATATCTACACGGACTGCAAATTTTAAATTACCTGTAATGTCTGAACGTTTTTCTACAAAGTCTGTATACGTTAGCGTGATTGTTTTTGTATCACGATTAATAACCGCATCTGCAATCACATCGCCTGCATCATTTGTAATTTTAAACGTTTGATTTTCAATAAATTTCAAGTTGTCTGGCAACTTAATTTCCGTCGTATCTCCCTTAGCGGCTGTTGACGGAATCCCAAAATTCATCTCCACGCTAATATCTGTGTATTGATCTGCTGGCGATTTTGCTGGTGTCACTACTTGTTTTGTCACATTAAGCGCCACTTCTTTCGCCGATACTACTGGACTCTTTAATCCTCCCAAAATAAGGAATACAGTTAAAAGTCCTAAAAATAAATAACATACTTTCTTCATGTTTTTCCCTCCATTTTTTTGAAAACACTATTTGCAGTATACACATGTTTCCTCTTGCGTGCAACAAAATAACGTTTTCTTTCAGAAAAATACTCGTTTTCTATCTATTTGCAAAAAATGTTATGGTTTTTCATGAAAAAAAGGCTCCTAGGAAACCCTAGGAGCCGAAATTCAAATCTCTTCTTTAATAAATCTGATAATTTCACTTTCTACTTCTCTACTTTTGCAGTTTTGTAACCACTACTTGTGGTAATAACTCTTCAATAAATGATTTTTCAGCAATTCCTACAGAGAAGGCTGTCGCACTTCCTGTAGCGGCTCCTTGTTTCAAGCTCGCTGCGTAATCTTTGGTTTCAATAAATTTCGCCATAAAGCCTGAAAGCATTGAGTCTCCTGCTCCAACTGAGTTGACTAATTTTCCTTTTGGAACATTTGATGTATAGACTTCACCAGTTTCACTAAGGAGCATTGCTCCGTCACCCCCACGAGAAATCAAAACATTTCGAGCCCCCATGTCTTGGAGTTTTTTCACATAATCGACAATTTGTTCTTCCGTTTCAATCGTTACCCCAAAAATCTCCCCTAACTCATGATGGTTTGGTTTGATAATGAATGGGTGATATGGAAGACATTTCGTTAATAAATCTTTTGTTGTGTCTAATACTAATTTAACGCCTTTATCATCGCACAATTTCGCAATCGTTGTGTACGCAGAGTGATCCATCCCATTACCGGCATTTCCGGCTAGGAATACCACATCGCCCAATTGTAAGTTTCCTTCAAAGTACTCCACTAAACGAGCGAAATCTTCTTTCGATACGACTGGTCCATTGGCGTTGATTTCCGTTTCTTCGGTACTCTTTAATTTCAAATTAATACGCGTAACTCCGTCGATTTCGATGAAGTTCGTATGAATCCCTTCTGATTGCAATGCTTCTTTAATGAAGTTCCCTGAGAAGCCTGCCAAGAAACCTGTTGCAGTATTGTCAAATCCTAACCGCTTCAAGATGACAGACATATTAATTCCTTTCCCACCTGCCACGTAGTTTTCTTCTACAGAACGGTTTAATGTGCCAAGTTCGCAGTTTGGAACTTTAACAACAAGGTCTATCGCTGGATTAAACGTAATCGTGTAGATCATGCTATCTCTCCTTTATTATGCGTCCATTTCAACAAGACGAATGCTTCCGGCCATACGGTACCGTAAATCGGCTTGCTCCTTCGTCGTGTTTGTGACCATGGTTACTTGATGAAAATCCGCAACCTTACAGAGACTTACTTTAGCAAATTTGCTCGAATCGGCCAAAACATACGCCTGATTACTCTTATTAATCGCAATTTTTTTAATCGTTGCTTCTTCTTCGTCTGGAGTCGTATAGCCATAGCTTAAATCGACACCGTTCATTCCAAGGAAAGCTTTTTTGAAGAAATACTCGCGTAATTGGTTTTGAGCAAGAGTCCCCACAACCGCGCTCGTTTCTGTTTTAACTTGTCCACCAAGGAGCACCGTTTTAATGCCATAGTCTGCTAATAAGTGTGCTTGTTGCACGCCGTTTGTAATGACAGTGACATCCTTTCCTTCTAAATGCGGAATCATACGAAGCGTTGTCGTCCCCGCATCCATATAAATCGTTTCGCCTTTTGTGACAAGGGATGCAGCGTAGCGCCCGATGCATTCTTTCTCACGTCGATTTGAACGTTCCTTTTCTTTTATGGTTGGTTCATACTCTTTTGAATAGACGCGTTTAGCTCCACCGTGTACACGAATCAGCGTTCCTTCCTCTTCTAATAAAGAAAGGTCACGACGAACTGTCGATTCAGAAGCACCTAGCGCCTCCATTAAGTCTCTTAGGTGTACTGTATCTTCCTTTTCTAATAAGTCCAAAATGATTCTTCTACGTTTTTCAGTAAGCATAAAGCTCCTCCTACAATCGACAAATATTCGTTGAAAATCCGGCCTTTAAACGGTCAAAAACTCCCATATGTATATAATATAATTTATATAGACAATTACATTCCTTATATAATATAAAATTATATAGCAACCGGTGCAAGTAATTTACGTACTTTATGAAAGAGGAAATTACACTATTTGAGATATTTTCTGAATACTTCCGGTAGTATTCTTTCTATACTATTTTTAATATATTCGAATCCTCTTTATTAAGGCATAAAAAAGACGCCAGAGATTCCTCTGACGCCCTTATTGTTCGCTAACATTTTAATTATTTTTCTTCCGTTTTTTCGTGTGGCAAGATTAAGTTTAAGACGATTCCGGCAATCGCACAAAGCGCTGTCCCTGATAAAGTGACAGGCCCTACTTCAAGCACTGCTGCACCAAGTCCAAGGACTAACATTGAGCTTGCGATAATGAGATTTCGCACTTGTCTGAAGTCCACTTGTTTTTCGATTAATACTTTCAACCCGTTGGAAGCAATAACCCCGTATAAGAGAATCGCCATTCCACCTAGCACTGCATTTGGAATCGTACGGATGAGCGCTGTGAATTTACCAAAGAAGCTGAATCCAATCGCAATCAGTGCTGCGTTACGAATAACCGATACAGATGCGATACGAGTTAACCCTACAACCCCTGTATTTTCACCGTAAGTTGTATTGGCAGGCCCTCCAAGGAAGGCAGATACGGCTGTTGCGACCCCGTCCCCAATCAGCGTACGGTGTAAGCCTGGGTCCTTCAAGAATTGACGTCCGCAGATTTCACTTAATACGGTGTGGTCCCCGATATGTTCAGCAATCGTTACAACAGCTACTGGCAGAAGCGCCCATGTTTCAGGCCCGAAGTATAAGTTATATTGATGGAATAATCCGTTTGTATTGAATGGCAAGTATAATTCTGGCAACGCAATCCATTGTGCTTCAATGACTTTTGTGAAATCGACTAGTCCAAAGAAGATGGCCACGATATATCCACCGATAATCCCAAATAGGAATGGAATGATTTTCAAGAACCCTTTTGCTTTTGTATTAATGAATGCTGTGATGAGGAATGTTACGACTGCAACTAACATTGGCTTCCAGTCACCATCTTTTACAAATCCGGCGTTCGTTACCGCACCATTGGCAAGACCTAAACCGATGACGATAATCATTGGTCCAATGACGATTGGAGGTAAGAGTCGGTTAATCCAATTTGTTCCTAAGAATTTAACAAATAAGGCCACAATCACATAGAGTAGTCCGACTAATATAACCCCCGTTTGCGCAGCATCTGGTTTTCCTTCCATTTGTGCCATCGCGAATTGCATCGCCGTAATAAAAGCAAAAGAGGATCCCAAGTAAACAGGCACTTTAAACTGCGTCGCAACCATATAGATTAGCGTTCCTAATCCTGACGCAAATAAAGCAACCGATACTGGCATCCCCAATATTAACGGCACTAAAACAGTGGCACCAAACATCGCAAACACGTGCTGTAAACTTAGTAGCAGCCCAGGCACGAGCTCCGGTTTTTGATCCACATCTAACAACAGATCGACTTTTGAAGTTTGTAACTCCATTTTACCCTCTTTTCCGGGCGTTTTTGTGCACACAAAAAGCCCTATGTTTTTTAAGCGTAGGGCTAGTCTAATAAACTTGATCTTAGCCTTTCTCACCTCTCTGGATGAGTTTAAAAGCCCTTGCTAGCAGATAGTGTATCACACCTAAATTGGATTTGCTATACTTTTTTCTGTTTTTTTTAAACAAAAGTATTGTTCCCATTATCAATCCCAGTTAAAATGGTAACAAGCAACCCTTAAAGTTGCCCAGTCTAACTTTATGGAGGGATCATTTATGGTCAAATCAGTAGAAACTATCACAGAATTAATCGGGAACACTCCCCTTGTGAAACTACGTCGTTTAGTTTCAGACGATTCTGCAGATGTATATGTAAAAGTCGAGTCGTTTAACGCCGGTGGATCTGTGAAAGATCGTATCGCTTTAAACATCATCGAAACAGCTGAGAAAGATGGTAGCCTAAAACCTGGCGATACAATCATCGAAGCAACAAGTGGAAATACAGGGGTAGGACTTTCATTAATCGGTGCTGCCAAAGGATACAAGGTCATCACAATTATGCCTGAATCTATGTCTATCGAACGCCGTCAATTAATGAAAGCATACGGTACAGAAGTATTATTAACACCTGCTGCGGATGGATTCGGCGCTGCCGTTGCCAAAGCAGAAGAATTAGCGGCACAACCTGGCTACTTCTGGGCACGTCAATTCGACAACGAAGCAAACCCAGCTATCCACTATCAAACAACTGGGCAAGAAATTATAAAAGCCTTCGACGGAAAAACTCCAGATGCTTACATCAGTGGTATCGGTACTGGTGGTACGATCACAGGTGTTGGCCGTGCGTTAAAAGAAGTGAACAAAGACGTTGAAATCATCGGGGTTGAACCTGAAGAAGCACCATTTATTTCTAAAGGTCAAAAAGGAAAACACCGCATCCAAGGAATTTCTGCTGGTTTTGAGCCAAGCATTATCGACCGCGAAGTTATCGACGGCTTTGAACTTGTTTCAAGTGACGATGCTATCGAAACAGCGAAAAACTTAGCTGCTAAAGAAGGTATCCTTGCTGGTATTTCTTCTGGAGCTGCTGTCACTGCCGCTCTACGCGTGGCAAAACGCTTAGGAAAAGGCAAATCTGTTGTAGTTCTCCTACCTGATACAGGAGAACGCTACCTTTCAACAGGCATTTTCGGTGAAGCGTAATTCATTATAAAAAAAAATAAGAGAAGAGTCTCAGATACTTTATTGCAATCTTTTGAATTCAGTATTTGTGGTTCTTTTTTTTGTGCGAAAAATTCAGTCGAAAGGCGTTTAGAATCCAGATGTATCATGCATGATACACTCTACTCTTTTTGTATCAATTTTGATACGTATCATTTTTGATACAACTCAACTTTTCGATGTAACATTTTTGTTACGTAACATAATTGTTACACTCGAAGCAAAACAAAAACCACCTCGGAAAATTTTCCAAGGTGGTTTCACTTTTAAATTCGATTAAGCTTCTTGTGCTTTGGCTTCTTTTTTGTTTCCGAATTTCTTAGCAATATACGCTGTTAAGATTGGAGTTAAAATAGCTGTTACGATTACTGAAGCTGTAATTTGAGTCGTTGCTGTTGCTTCGATTCCTTTGAACGAAGCATCCACTGCTGAAAGTGCAGCTGGTGTAGCGATAGCGCTGGCTGCTGTACTTGAGATGGCAGCACCGGCAACCCCGTTACCACCTGTTAAGCGGTCTGCGGTGATAGATGCAATACCACCGACAAATGTAGTAATCACCCCTAGTAAAATACCAGGTAGACCACCTTCAAGGATTTGGCCAAAGCTCATGTTAGCCCCTAAACAGAAACCAACGACGATAATGATGGCTGTAATCCCGTTTGAAAGAACTTTCTTCATGTATGGGAAGGCATTCCCTAACGCAATCCCTAACACAAGTGGCAATACAGTTCCGACTAAGTTCCAAATCGAGATGTTTGCAAGACCTGCACTACTTAATACGGCCATTGTTACCATTGGTCCAACGCTAAGTGTTGTAATCCCAACGGCACCAGCATCGATTTCATCCCCGTATACATCTACAATACCCGCATACATTGCGTTGTTGGCTACTGAAATGGCACCGATAACGGCAACGGCGCTAAGTCCGAGGAAGTTGTCATTGAATACTTTCGCAACCAATAACCCTAAGACTACAGATACCGCAATTTTTGCTAAAATAATCGCTGCCCCACGTCCAACGGCTTTTGGTGTGTTTTTAAGAGAAATGGTACCCCCGATAATGAAGAGGAATGCCCCAACAAGTGGTCCAGCACCTTTCACGATTGGAGTGGTAAATCCACCAATTTGTAATATTTGAGGGAAAAATGTATTAATCACACATCCAATAAACATTGGAATAATGATTGTATCCCCAGGAATTTTAATCTTTTTCATACTGTTCACAATCCTTCTCTGATTTGGAATAAGACTCTAGCTAAAATCAGCCATCTAATGTGATACCGCCATCGCAGTCACCGATTTCCCCTGTAACGAAGCTTGCAAGGTCGCTTGCGAAGAAGAGAATCATTTGAGCGATTTCAGTAGGTTCTGCACGACGTCCAAGAGGGATCATGCTGATAACTTTTTGGCTCTTTTCTTTATCTTCTGATAAAACTGTTGTCATATCTGTACGAGTGAATGAAGGACATACAGCATTACATGCGATATTGTACTTACCGCCTTCTTTAGCAACGGCTTTTGTTAAACCATTTAAACCAGCTTTAGAAGAAGCATAAGCAGCAGTACCTAAAAGTCCACCACCAAGTTTAGCAGCAACTGAAGATACGTTTACGATACGTCCACCTTTGTTTTCGATAAAGTGTGGGAAAATTGTGCTAATTGTTGAGAAGCATCCTGAAAGATTGATACGGATAGTTCTTTCCCATTCTTCGTATGTTAATTGGTCGAAAGGTTTTGCACTAATAACCCCAGCGCAGTTCACTAAGATGTCTACTTTGCGTTCTGCTAAAATTTCGTTCATGCTTTTTACGATAGATTCATGATTTCCTAAATCCATGTATTTGAAGCTTGTGTGTTCTGGTCCGAACTCTTCAACTGTTTTGTTTGCTGCAGCTTCATTAATATCTGCAATGACTACAAAACCGCCGCCGTTAACGATACCGCGAACGATTTCTTTACCAATACCATTTGCCCCACCAGTGACAATGGCAACTTTACCTGTGAAATCCATTAGATCACGTCCTTTGATTTGATATGTTCATTGTATCACTAAATAATGAAGTTTCGCCTTGTTTTGTGGTTAACATTTGTTAACTTTTTAACGTATTTTTGATGAACTATATGTTCCGCTAACCTCACGAAAACCGCAGTACTAAAAGGTTTCTAGAAATAAATATCCACCGGCTAAGCCGGTGGTTTTTCAGTTTCGGGCATAGCCCTGATCTCAGAGCGACGCCTCAAGGCGCTCGTGTGGCCTGCGACGAGCACCTATTTACGTTTTCCTGTAAACGGATCTTCCAATTCTAATTCCAATTGTTCCGCTATATGATCTTCTTTTAGTTGATTCCGTATATACTCTCCAATGGCTTTCGAATTCTTTCCAACCGAATCTACATAAAACCCTCTACACCAAAATGATCTATTTCGATACTTAAATCTTGCATTCGCCCATCTTTCAAATATCATTTGGCTGCTTTTCCCTTTTAAATATCCTACAAAACCAGAAACACTCATTTTGGGTGGTATTTCTACTAACATGTGCACATGATCCACGCAGACTTCTGCTTCGATTATATTTACATGTTTCCATTCGCATAACTGCCGTAACATTCT
>NZ_JAPWBR010000033.1:0-8840 GCF_041433555.1 Granulicatella sp. 20925_1_45
AATTGTATAAGCTGGGCCTGGTGCCCAGCTTATTTTGTAGCTATTTTTCTAATATTTTATTTTAAGAGAATTTTTGAAGGAAGTTTGCTATAATAAAACGGATGATAAGGAGGAGGTAAAATCATGAAATGGATTAAAAGTACAGTATTAATGGCGTTTCTATGCGTTTTATCTGCTTGTGGAAATGGCTTATCAACAGAGGCGGTTCAAGACCAAATCGCAAGTTCAGAAGAGTCGGTTTCCAATTATCATATTACCGTGAAGCAATCGGACTATAAGGAAGGGTCGAAAACACCTGGAGCACAAACGGTGGCGAGTGCTAGCGCGTGGAAAGACGGCACAGGATACGGCTCGAAAATCGATAAAAATGCTGGGAAAGTAACGAACCAACTCGAAGTAATCGCAGATGCCAATGTTGGGTTTATTCGTTACTACCAAGACAAGTGGGAACAAACGATCACGGCAGCCTCAAGTCTTCAAAATACGGTTGTTTTCCCATATGCGAAGGTGATTCAATTAACGAAGGAAATTCATCAAGAAGTGCCTTGGAAGGAGACATTCTTTGGATACGAGAAGACATATACAGGAAACGATGAAGCGATTCGTAAGGCATTGACGTCGGTTCTTGGAATTGCGACGACGGATACGTCTAAAGTCGAGTTAAAAATCAAGACAGATGGCGCTGGAAATCTGATTACAAATGTTGAAATCAAGGTAACGGATGAAGGCGAACAAATGCGTAAAGAATATACGATTGCGTACTTACAATTTAATGAACAACAAAAGAAAGCTTTGCCGCAATAGTGGAGAAGCTTTTTTCGTAAAATAAACCGCTATGACTACAAAAAAAGGCGCTTTTTTGTTACAATAGAAAAGAACAAAATATTGCGAGAAATGAAGAACATTTTGTAGACATGCGAGAGGGAGAATGCTTGCATTCTCCCTTTTTTATAACAAGAAAATATGGAGGAAAAATATGGGACGTGTGATATCCGTTGCCAACCAAAAAGGTGGAGTTGGGAAGACAACTTCGACAGTGAGTTTGGCTGCAGCACTTGCCGTTCATGGCAAAAAAGTATTGATTATTGATAGTGACCCTCAAGGAAATGCGACGAGTGGTCTTGGCGTGCAAAAAGGAGAGCTAGAACAAGATGTATATGATGTTTTAGTGAACCAAGTACCAATGGCCGATGTCATTGTACCGACAACGCGCGAGAACTTGATGATTGCTCCTTCTACGATTCAGTTAGCAGGTGCCGAAATCGAGTTAACGAGTCAACCACGTCGTGAACAACGCTTGAAAGAAGCCGTGAAGAAGATTAAAGATGACTACGATTATATCTTTATCGACTGCCCACCTTCACTAGGGCATTTGACAATGAATGCTTTTACGGCCAGCGACACAGTTCTTATCCCTGTGCAATGTGAATACTACGCGCTTGAAGGGTTGTCACAACTCATGAACACGATTACGATGGTTCGCAAGCACTTCAATCCGCAGTTGAAGATTGAGGGCGTTCTTTTAACGATGTACGATGCGCGTACGAACTTAGGGAACGAAGTTAAAGACGATGTGATTAAGTATTTCCGTGAAAAAGTATATAAAACGATTATTCCTCGAAACGTACGTCTATCTGAAGCACCAAGTTACGGACAAGCGATTGTCGACTATGATCCACGCTCTCGTGGTGCTGAAGTGTACATGGAGTTAGCAAAGGAAGTGTTGGCACATGAGTAAAAATCAAAAAGGGAAAGGGCTTGGACGCGGTATTGATGCGCTTTTTATGAATGACTTGGATACCATCGATGCTTTGGAGCAAGTTCAAGATTCAGAACAAATTCAACAAATCGCTGTTTCAGAAATTCGTCCAAACCCATATCAACCTCGTAAAGAGTTTGATGAAGAGGGCTTGGCGGAATTAGCAGAATCAATTCGTCAAAATGGAGTCTTCCAACCAATCATCGTTCGTAAGTCGAAAATTAAAGGCTACGAGCTTGTGGCTGGGGAGCGTCGTCTACGTGCGTCTAAATTAGCCGAGAAAGAAACAATTCCGGCGATTGTACGTGACTACTCTGAAGAAACGATGATTCAAATCGCGGTTGTCGAAAACTTACAACGTGAAAACTTAAAACCATTAGATGAAGCCATGGCTTACCGCACATTGATGGATTCATTGAAATTAAAACAAGAAGAAGTCGCTAACCGTGTCGGCAAGAGCCGTTCATATGTGGCAAACTTCTTACGTTTATTAACATTGCCAGTTCCTGTGCAAGAACTCGTTCAAAGCGGAGAGTTATCAGCAGGACATGCACGTACTTTACTTGGACTAAAAGACCAAACGAAAATCTTACCTGTCGCTAAAAAAGCGGTGAAGGAAGGCTTAACGGTTCGTGCCTTGGAGCAACTCGTTCAATCCATCAATGAACCAGTGAAAAAGGTTGTTAAAAAAGCAGCGAAACCGAAGAAATCGATGTATATCGTTGAATCAGAAGAACGCTTGATGGATAAATTCGGAACAAGCGTGCAAATCGTCGAAAAAGGCGAGCGTGGGATAATCGAGATTGAATACCTTTCTCAAAAGGATTTAACACGTATTTTAGAAGTATTAGAAATCGAATTAGACGATTAAAAAGGAGTCTGTATGAAAGCAGGAACAACGTATCAATTACACGATCATGTGGAAATGAAAAAGCCGCATGCGTGCCAAACGAATTCCTGGGAAATCATCCGTATGGGGATGGACATTCGTATCAAGTGTGATCACTGTGGTCAAATGGTCCTTATGCCAAGACGGGAATTCGAGAAAAAAATGAAGAAGGTCACTGTAGTAGCGGCCGAAGAAAACAAATAAAGAAAGAGTGTGACAAATGGCCTTAACAGCTGGAATCGTCGGCTTACCAAACGTTGGGAAGTCAACATTATTTAATGCAATTACAAAAGCAGGGGTCGAAGCAGCGAACTATCCGTTTGCGACGATTGACCCAAACGTCGGAGTGGTAGAAGTGCCAGACCTTCGTTTACAAAAACTAACAGAATTAGTAAAACCAAAGAAAACTGTTCCTACGACATTTGAATTTACAGATATCGCGGGAATCGTGAAAGGGGCAAGCCGCGGGGAAGGTCTTGGGAACAAATTCTTAAGTCATATCCGCCAAGTAGATGCGATTTGCCAAGTGGTTCGTTGTTTTGAAGACGAAAATATTACACACGTGGCTGGGAAAGTTGACCCAATCGCTGACATCGAAACAATCAACCTAGAGTTAGTGTTAGCCGACCTTGAGTCAGTGGACAAACGTATCGCTCGTGTGGCAAAAATTGCGAAAACAAAAGATAAAGACGCGGTTGCAGAACTTGCAGTCTTAGAAAAAATCAAACCTGTGTTAGAAGAAGGAAAATTAGCACGTACGATTGAATTCACAGACGAAGAACTTCCAATCGTGAAAGGCTTATTCCTTTTAACAACAAAACCAATGCTTTACATCGCAAACATCTCTGAAGATGACGTGATGGAAGGCGGCCATAACCAATATGTGCAATTAGTAGAAGAATATGCTGCAAAAGAAGATGCAGAAGTCGTAGTGATTTGTGCGAAAATCGAAGAAGAGGTAGCCGAATTAGAGGAAGAAGAAAAACAAGCCTTCTTAGAAGAAATGGGTATCGAAGTCTCAGGGTTAGATATCTTAATCCAAAAAGCATACCACTTATTAGGATTAGCGACTTACTTTACAGCGGGTGAGCAAGAAGTGCGCGCGTGGACATTCCGTCGCGGTATGAAAGCTCCGCAATGTGCGGGAATCATCCACTCAGACTTCGAACGTGGATTTATCCGTGCCGAAACTGTAGCCTACGCAGACCTACTAGAATACGGTAGTATGACGGCTGCAAAAGAAAACGGAAAAGTTCGTCAAGAAGGTAAAGAATATGTCGTGCAAGATGGCGACGTAATGCTCTTTAGATTTAATGTATAAGGTTATCGGAGGATTGTAGCATGTCAGAACAAAACGTACAAGAAGAAGTAGTGTCAGTAGACGCTCTAAAAGCAGAATTAACAAATAAAAATGAACAATACATCTATCAATTAGAACGCGCATTAAAAGAAGCTGGATTTGACGAAGCGCAAATCGAAAAAGAATTATCAGTAATGCTTCCAGAAATCGTTGAAAAACAAAAAGCGGGCGTAACGGCTCGTCAATTGTTCGGTACGGTAACAGAACGCGTTCAATCAATCGTAGCTGGGCCAACAAAAAACCCAGATGCAAAATCTCCAGACTGGCAAATTGCCGTTGACGGAGGACTACTTGTCGGCGGATTATTCGCTCTTGTTACTGGAGTGATGTTGATGTTAAACCCAAGTGCAGATACGCAACCAATGGGACTCTTCACACTTCTCATCAACTTTATTGCAGGGGCATTTGTCATGCTCGCAATTTCTAAAAACGCACCTAAATTTGACAATCCAAAAGGTCAACGCGGTTATATCCGTTACCTAGTGGTAAGTACGGTTGCGATGGTTGCTTGGTTAATCTTAGTGGTGTTAAGTCAACAATACATCCCATCTGTGATTAACATCGTGATGAGTTACGAGTGGTACTTACTCATCGGGGCTGCGGCTCTTGCTGGTAAATTCTACTTGAAGAAGAAATTAAATATTGTCGGATCAGTAATGTAAGAAACGAAAACAATCTGTGTGACGGTGACGGCGAAGCGCTTCGTGGAAGTCGGCAGTCATCGCACACTTCTTTTATAGAGGTGAGCATATGAAACAAATGAAACGTTGGATTATCGCGTTTTTATTAGGATTAGTTGCCTTTTTGGGACTCGGTACTACGGTTGATGCGAGAAGTTTAGTCGTTGATAAGTATGATATCGAAGCAAATATTTTAGAAAATGGGGACGTTCAGTTCTTCGAAACCATTACCTTCCAATCGGACGGTGCGTATAATGGGGTCTTCTATAACTTGGATTACTCTGGTTTTGGGAAACCAACAGATGTCAATGCGTATTTAGAAACAAGTGAAGGGCGTCTGTTAATGAACCAGGAGAATTCTGGGAAAAAGGGAACGTATCAATTAACGGATAGCGGTTCGAAGATTCAGTTTAAAGTATTTTTCCCGTTCTCGAACTCGAAATTAAAAGTGACGTTCCAATATACGATTCCAAAACTCATTACGAACTACTTGGATACGGCCGAATTAAACCGTAAAGTAGTCGGGACAGAATGGGAAATCGACCAACGCAATATTACGGTGAAGGTGAATATCCCTGGAACAGCTTCAAGAGAAACGCTTCGTGCATGGGGACATGGCGCAGGCCAAAACGGGAATGTGCAAATTGCGAGCGACTATCGTTCAGTGACGCTCACGGCTCCTCAAAATGAAAGTGGAGATTTTGTGGAAGTGCATATGTTATTCCCACAAACATTGACACATGCGAATACAAATGTGAAAAACGAAAAAGCGTTTGACCGCATCGTAGCCGAAGAGGAAAAGCTCATCAATGACGAGAAAAACCTTAGAAATACAGGGTTCTTCGGAATGATTGCTGGTTGGGTTCTCTTAGTCTTGAATATGGTTTATGCCTTTGCAACAGGATTCTTCGCGAACCGTAATCGTCTTGCTAAGGTACAACATATTCCAGATCATCTCTATGAACTTCCTGAAGATATTACGCCAGCCGTTATGAATCAGGCGGTTTACGGAAAAACAGATATGACCGACTTTAGTGCGACGGTGATGGACCTTGTTCGTAAGAAAGTCTTGAAATTATCCGATACAGAGCCGTATACCATTACGCTTGTGGACGATACGAAAGAAATGCTTCGTCATGAAAAACTAGCGCTTCATTTACTCTTTGAAGTTGTTGGCGGTGGAAGCGCATCGATTGAACTCGAACAAGTGAAGAAGTATGCGAAAAACCATTCAACGACTTACTACAATGAGTGTCAAAAATGGATGGGCGCTGTCGATACTGCGGCTGAGAAATACCGCGTAACGCGTTTTGGTAAAGACGAACCTCAAGGACGTAGTGGTTTCCCAGGATGCTTGCTCGTCATCATCGGGGCTTTAACGATTGGAGCGGCCTTCTTAACGAAGAATTTAAATTATTTATTGTGGACTGTTGGAGGCGTACTCCTTGTCGTTGGACCATTAACGCTGATCGGTACAGGAATTTTTGCCAACCGTCGTTCTCTTGAAGGGGAATTACGTTATCGTAAATGGCAAGCCTTTAAACAAATGCTAAAAGATCTCTCACCAATGAAGCGGATCGAAGATTTACCAAGTATTCAACTGTGGGATCACTTCCTTGTTTATGCCATCTCTTTAGGCGTGGCTGAACACGTGATTAAAGTGTTGAAAAAATTAATACCAGACCAATTACCAAACAGTATTTTCTATTCAAATCAAAACGGAACGATTTACTATCCTGTTTCTGATTTTAATAGTACATTTACAAGCTCATACAACACTGCGAATTCTTCTGTGAACGGAAGCAGCAACTCTGGTGGGTTCGGCGGAGGATTCTCTGGCGGATCGAGCGGTGGTAGTGGTGGAGGATCCGGCGGTGGCGGATTCTAATCAAAGGAGAATTTATGTTAAACGAAATGATGCACAGACCAGTTGTCAAACCGGAACTGGTCGAGTACATGCGTTCAAGTCAACGCCGTTTTCCGGGGGACTTGGGTGAATTAGAAAATACGGCCAATGAATTAGGAATTCCAATTATTCCTCACGAAACAGCTGTGTTTTTAGATTTTATTGTTGGATTGTACCAACCAAAAAATATTTTAGAGATTGGAACGGCAGTTGGATTCTCAGCGAGTTTGATGGCAACAGCTTCACCACAAGCAAAAGTAACAACCATTGACCGCTACGAATTAATGTATAGCCGTGCCAAAGCGAACTTTGAAAGACTAGGGTTGGCCGACCGTATCACGCAACTTGAAGGCGATGCGGCAGATATTTTACCAACGTTAGAACAAGGAAAATACGACTTCCTATTTATGGATAGCGCTAAAGCCAAATACATCGAGTTCTTCCCATACTGTATGGACGTGCTTGAGGTCGGTGGTGTGCTAATGGTGGACGATATTTTCCAAGGAGGAACGATTTTAGATGATGTGATGGAGCGACCAAGACGTGTGCGTAAGATTCATCGTCGCCTCAATATGTTCCTTGATTTGGTTCAAAGCGACCCAACATTAAAATCAACTTTACTTCCACTGGGCGACGGAGTGATTCTCATTCAAAAGATGGAAGAAAAAGATTTTAAATATATTTTAGAAGACTTGTAAATTAATCATGGAAATCCTCCTTGAAAAGTTTTACAATAAGAAGGATGACAAAAGAAAGGAAGTTTTACAATGACAGATAAAGTGCGTGTACGTTATGCACCAAGTCCAACAGGGCACTTACACATCGGGAATGCCCGTACAGCTCTATTTAACTACTTATTCGCGAGACATTATGGTGGAGAGTTCATCATCCGTATCGAGGATACTGACCGCAAGAGAAATCTTGAACACGGTGAAGAAAGCCAATTAGAAAACTTAACATGGCTTGGAATGGATTGGGATGAAGGTCCAGACAAACCTGGCAAATACGGGCCTTACCGTCAATCAGAACGTGAACACATTTATAATCCACTAATCGAGCAATTAATTGCCGAAGATAAAGCGTATAAATGCTACATGACAGAGGAAGAATTAGAAGCAGAACGTGAAGCGCAACGTGCTCGTGGCGAAATGCCTCACTACAGCGGTCAACATGCTCACTTAACACAAGAGCAACGTGACGCTTTTGAAGCAGAAGGGCGCACTCCTGTTGTTCGTTTCCGTGTTCCAAAACAAGGAACTTACGCATTCGACGATATCGTTAAAGGTGACATTTCATTCGAATCTACAAGTGTTGGTGGCGACTTCGTTATCTTAAAACGTGACGGAATGCCAACTTACAACTTCGCAGTAGCAGTGGATGACCACTTCATGGAAATCACTCACGTTTTACGTGGAGATGACCATATTGCGAACACTCCAAAACAATTAATGATTTACGAAGCATTCGGTTGGGAACCACCACGTTTCGGACATATGACTTTAATCATTAATACGGAAACAGGTAAGAAATTATCTAAACGTGATGAATCAATTCTACAATTCATCGAACAATATAAAGACTTAGGGTACTTACCAGAAGCGATGTTCAACTTTATCGCACTTCTCGGATGGTCTCCTCAAGGCGAACACGAAATCTTCAGCCGTGAAGAATTCATCGAAATCTTCGACGAAAAACGTCTTGGTAAATCACCAGCTGCCTTCGATCCTAAGAAATTAGAATGGATTAACAACACATACGTGAAGAAAACTCCATTAGAAGAAGTTGCTGAAATGGCGATTGCTCAATTAAAAGAAGCAGGCATTGTGAAAGAAGAAGTTTCTCCTGAAGAACATGCATGGTTAGTGAAATTAGTGGCTTTATACCACGACCAAATGAGCTACATGAATGAAATCGTTGAGTTATCAGCGCTCTTCTTCAGAAAAGATTTCGAAGTGGAAAATGAACAAGCTAAAGAAGTTCTTCAAGGCGAAACAGTTCCAACTGTATTGAACGCTTTTGTTGCGAAATTAGAATCAATGGAAACATTCGATGAACCAAGTATTCTTGCAGCGATTAAAGAGGTTCAAAAGGAAACTGGCGTGAAGGGTAAAAACTTGTTTATGCCCATTCGTGTGGCTACGAGCGGACAAACACACGGGCCGGAGATCGGCAAGACGATCGAATTGCTTGGCAGAGAACGCAGCATTGCACACGTGCAAGCCGCACTTGCTCTTATTAAATAAAAG
>NZ_JAPWBR010000034.1:0-3732 GCF_041433555.1 Granulicatella sp. 20925_1_45
ATTGACATCGCTCTCGATGATAACGCTGAGACTGTCCCTTTCGAGAAAATCGAAAATAAACTCAGGGCAGGTCACTACCGCTCAAGTAAGAGAACTTATAACATTGTGAGCCAGTCGAATGTAAACAAGGAAATCAAATCCAAGAGTATATACTTGGGCTCCAGAACACAAGGACAAAATGTGTTTTTGCGTATTTACGATAAGTTAGCTCAAAGCCTTGCAAAAGGCGTGATACCGCCAAAAGAGTTTCGCGAGTCCTGGCAAAGGTACGAAATCGTTTATTCAAAGGATTACGCACAAAAAGCGGTGCAAGCTCTACTGGATGGAGAATCAGTCGAAAAGACATTCAAGCAGACTCTAAGGACGCTCCTTGAGCTTCTAACACCATCAGAAACAGAAAGCAACAAGTCGAGATGGAAAGTTGCTCCATTTTGGGATGACTTTCTGCAGGAAAAAGAGAAGTTCGATTTCTCGACTCCACAACGTGAAATGACAATTGCGCAATCGCTGG
This sequence comes from Granulicatella sp. 20925_1_45, assembly GCF_041433555.1. NCBI lineage: Bacteria > Bacillati > Bacillota > Bacilli > Lactobacillales > Carnobacteriaceae > Granulicatella > Granulicatella sp. 20925_1_45. The sequence goes on from NZ_JAPWBR010000034.1 coordinate 512, forward strand.
AATGGCTCAGAAAGTACGTCGTTCCAATGATTGGATTGTTCGAACAAATGGGGAAGGAAAACAATTTCGACTTCTATGATGTATTGAGAGAAGCAAGAAAGCCAGATAAACTCACAAAGAAACAAGCAAGAATGCTAATGAAAAGCAAAACAATCGACGCAAAAACATGGGAAAAATACCTTAAAAAATTTATAGGGGGATATGATATCCATGAGTAAAGTGTATGAGAAAAACACGCAAAACAAACGATATGAACTCAAACACGGGTTCACACTAAACACGACCATCATCGCAAGTTTAGGATTGATAGTCATAGCTGAATTGATAGCTTATGTCTTGAGATTCGCGACGGATGAAAAGCACGGACAGATACCGCAACGACTACTAGGGAAAAGCATGATTCACGCGATAGCGACGGGCTTTAACTACTTAAGAGTCGGGATATGGATTCTGACGGGAGTACTAATCGTGTACGCTGCAGCACGATGTGTGCAGCACGTTCAAAAAGCTGGTTCATTCAAGAAATGGCTCGATGAGAGAAGGCTTGAAAAGGCTGTAACTAAGGCATTAGTTGATACCTTGTCAGTAAACACAATGAAGGAGCAATCACGGATTGAAGTTCCGGATGTAGAAGTCGAATGCAAAGACGATGAAATCATCGTTAAAATCGAACGATTGGCGGGAATGTATGAGCTTGAAACGCTTAAAGCTGACGTAAGCTCATCGTTTAAAAACAAGTATTCAAACTATGTCGTAACGACTGCTAGAGTATCAAACAACGAGAATGAATTCATCTTCACGCTCGAAGACCTTGGAAGCGATAAAACCTTCACGCCTAAGTCACTAGATGACTTAGACGTCGGAAACTACAATCTAAAGCTACAGGAAGGCTTAATAATCAATCTCGAAGACCGTCCGCATTTAGCGATTTTCGGGAAATCGGGCTCTAAGAAAACAACGACATTACAGTTGCTATTGCTTGAGCTAGCGGTATCACAAGCAAAGCTATACGCTTGTGACGGAAAAAATGAGTTGAGGTCGATTGATTTCATCTTCACACAATACGCTTCAGACCCGACCAAAATCCTAGAACTCACAAGCGACTTTATCAAAGAGCTAACCATTCGCGAAAAGTACAAGGATGGGAAAGTTCAAAAACTCGGTAAGATGGGGCTAAAAGCTTCAGAATGCGGATTGAAACCGATGATTCTAGTGACTGACGAAGTATCCGCGATTTTAGCAGCAATGGACAAGAAAGAACAAGCTAAATTCATGGCGGATGTAACGCAAATCGTAATGAAAGGACGGTCACTCGGAATATATTGGGTGATGGCAAATCAAGACCCATCGACCAACGTATTTCCACAAGCCATCCGCGCACAATTCGCGACAAAAATCCTTTTAGGGAACGCAAATCAAGACATTCAAAAGATGGCGCTCGGCGAAGTTGCAACGGTTGGAGATGTCGAGGATTTCCGCGGATATTATATGAGTGACGGATTGACAAAACAACCGCAAAAATTCTACGTTCCAAACATCTTTGAACACGGTTTGAACGACTTGGAAACATTCAAAAAAGCGAAAGAAAGGGGGGATGCAGCATGGGCGGAATTATTCTCATAGTGACATCATTCGATGTTGCGAAATGTGAGCTAAGAGGAAAACTAGGGGACAAGGAAGTTATGATTGCATTGCCGCAACGTGAATTCGACTGGTTTATTCACGAAGCTGACCAGAAGACAGAGCTAACCGACGAAAACTCCTTCGGAATCGCACAAAAAGTGAAACTCACGAACTGCGAATTCGCGCCAGGAAAAAGCATTTGGCACATTAAGGCTAGCGCTATTGAGTTAGTCTAGTTAAATTCTTCTTTTCCGTCGCTGGAATCGAAGGAGCATGGATAGAAGCAAAGGCAAGGGTTGTTGAAAACAAAAGGCTTTAGCCTGTCCCTTTCCTTTGTGCGGATCCATGCTAGATTCCACCAAGCGACGAAAAAAGAATTTGACGAAAATAACTTCTTTTCTTGAGCTGCGGTCAAGCGGGCTCCGCTTGCCAGGGCGTGGGATGGAATCCCACAAAGAAAAAAAGTAACAAAAAACACTCTAAAATCCTTGAAAGTATTGACTTTTTAAGGTTTAGCCGTGTAAAATAAAGAAAGAGCCTTGTTCTAAGAACAAAGCTCTGAAAATTCAATATTAGATGTCTTGCTGACACGACCAAATGCGACAAGACAACCTACTTCATAGACAATCTTAACATGCCACTATGGGGCTGTCAAGCTTAAAAACGCGGTGTAAAAGGAAAAAACCGTGTGGTATATGAATAGAATAAATGTGAAGTAGGTTCCTTTGAGCGATGTAAGCAAGCGTCGAGAAAGGAGCCTTTTTGTATGGCTATAAATCAGGAAAAATTGCAGGCTTTGCAATCAAAACTAAAGCAACAAACAACAAGTAGTAAAGAGATGTTCAGCGACTTAATTGTCGTTCATGTCGGGATTGAACCGACTGAGTATTTTCCTAAACTGAAAAACTCAGACGGGTCGAAGGTAAAGGACGCAGAGGGAAATGACAAACGCTCGGAGACGAGAGAAGGCTGGACTTACACATTCATCGAAATGGGAACGGGAAGAACGGTTAAAATAGTCAATCGTGACTTGCTTAAAATCGAACTTCTGAACGTGTACCGATGTTCGGGACTTGGCTACAATATCAAGCAATCTAGGTTCATTTTTATCGACGAAAACGCGAAAATCTTGAACTACTAGAGTAGCAAACGAGGGAAACCACGCCGCGCCGTCTAGGCAGAGGCGTGGGAAGCCCCCGAAATACTAATATAGGGGGGCTTCAGATACATCGAAAATGCCCACAATCGTTGATATGAAGCAAAAAACTTACATTCAAAAAATTGGAGACAAAAACAATGCAAAAATACAAAGTAGACTGGTTAGGATTCACGATTGACTTTAGAAATCACGGAGACCAACGTTGGTTCGATGATAAGATTTTCGAAGTCTTACGATTCGATTTATCAGAGTTTGAGCAATGCAACGGGCGCTACTTCTACAATAGCGGGATTACGTGTCATGAGTTTTTTAACGCGTTCTGGAATAACCCCGATAAGGAGATGAGTCCTAAGACCACAAGAACGATGAACATTCAACTGACAGGACAGGGGTGTACAGAAGTTGTTGAACGATTCAACAACGACACGATTGCGGTTTT
>NZ_JAPWBR010000035.1:0-3361 GCF_041433555.1 Granulicatella sp. 20925_1_45
TAAATGTATTCAGCGTCTTATGAAACTAATGGGATTAAAGGCAGTTATACGAAAAAAACGTTATCGTTATAAATCGAACACTGAAGAATACACTGCAGCTAATATTTTAAATCGAGAATTCAAGAAAGAATACGAGCCAATGGCTCTACTATTAACGGATATCACTGAATTGAAGTATGGAAAGGGAGAAAAAGCTTATTTAAGTGCAGTTTTAGATTATGGCACAAAGAAAATAGTTGCTTATCAAATCTCTAAACAAAACAATAATCAAATTGTTAAAGATACTTTTAATCAAATAAAAAGAAAGATAATTCCAACAAAAACAATGATTCATAGCGATCGAGGATTCCAATATACTTCTCATTTCTTTAAGCACTTTATAGAAGAAGGACAAATAACACATAGTATGTCCCGTCCTGGAAGATGTATCGATAATGGACCAATTGAATCATTCTGGGGAACCTTAAAGGAAGAAGTATATCGTTTATATCATTTCAAAACCTATGAATCTCTTTTCGAGAAAGTTGAGGAGTATATCCAGTTCTATAATAAGAAAAGAATTTCTTTATCAATGGGGTTAAAAATCCCAGCATAAATAAAAAGACGAGTTCATAAGAACTCGTCATACACTTTATTTATTTTCCTGTCTACTTGACAGGGTGCACTTCAAAAATCTTGATATAATAGGCTTTTCTTAATAAAGCTTTTCTTTGGTAAAAAGTAATATGGAACAAAAGTAATTATCAGCAAATAAGTTGTGTGATAATAATACGATTTAATACCTATGCTATAATAGCCTAAACCTCTCGAAAGATAATATATCTATTTCAGATTAGTAAAATTGAGAATGATTATAAGGAGATAACTTTTATGAAAAAAGCAATGCTAATTATTAATCCAACTTCTGGAGGAGAAAAGGCGTTAGACTATAAAGAAAAATTAGAAAATAAAGCAAAAGAATACTTTGAATATGTTGAAACGAAGATTACTGAAAAAGCTAAAGATGCTACTGCTTTTGCGGAAGAAGCTTCAATGGAGAATTATGAAGCGGTAATTGTTTTTGGTGGGGATGGAACTGTTAATGAAGTGATTTCTGGTATTGCTGAAAAGAACTATATTCCTAAATTAGGGATTATTCCAGGAGGGACTGGCAATTTAATTACTAAATTGCTAGAAATTAGTCAAGATATTGATGAGGCAATTGACCAACTTGATTTTAATAAAACAAATGCGATCGATATTGGAAAAGCAAATAAGAGCTATTTTGGATATATCTTTAGTGTAGGTTCTTTACCAGAGGCGATTCATAACGTTGAAATAGAAGATAAAACAAAGTATGGAGTATTAGCTTATGCAATAAATACAATTAAGTCCGTTATTAAAGATGAGGTGTTCAATATTAAAATTGAAACAGAAAATGGGAATTACGAAGGGGAAGCTAGTCAAGTATTAGTTTTGCTTTCTAATTATTATGCTGACAAGAAAATATTTGAAGAAAACAAAGATGGGTATGCGAATATATTAATTTTGAAAAATGCGTCTATAATTTCAAAATTATCATTAATTCCAGATTTGTTAAAAGGTGACATTGTTGAGAATGATAATATTGAATATATTAAAGCAAAAGATATTACAATCTCATCAGATACTAAATTAGAATCCGATATTGATGGTGACCAATCTGATGATTTGCCAGTAAAAATTACAGTATTAGGAAATCATATTGAAATTTATTCATTATAAACATAAAAAATATTCGTGGTGCGTATATAAGATGACTTTGTGAAGGGAACCCGATTTTAACCGTAACAAAAACGACAAAAATGGCTCTTTTTGTGAATGTAAGCAGATACATTGCTTTAGAATTATTTTAATGTATAATTAAAAGTGTAAATACCAAACAGAAAGGGAGATTTATTATGACAGATAAAGGATTTACAGATAAGGTTAAAGGAAAAGCAAAGGAAGTTGTGGGAGAAGTTACTAACGACGACTCTACAAAAGCAGAAGGTCTTTTAGACCAAGCTGTTGGAAAAGCTAAAGAAATTGCTTCAGATGTTAAAGATGTTGCGACTGAATTAGTTGAAAAAGCTAAAGACGCACTTGATTCTAAATCTGAAGAAAAATAGTCGTATAATTATATTTACTGAGGATAGTACGGCTGAATGCCGTGCTATCTTTTTATTATTTAAAGGAGTGAATTAAATGGGTATTCTATCTTGGTTAGTACTTGGCGCATTCTCTGGATGGATCGCAAGTATTATTATGAATAAAAATGAATCTATGGGTGCAGTAGCAAATATCTTTACTGGTATTGTTGGTGCTTTTATCGGAGGAGCAGTATTTAACTTCTTCGGTGGATATGAAGTTACAGGCTTAAATCTTCATAGTGTAATAGTATCAGTTGTAGGTGCATGTATCCTGTTGTGGGTTTTAAATAAATTCAATAAGAAATAAAAGACAAAAAGCGACAGAAAATTTCTATCGCTTTTTTAGTTTGTTTAATGCCAATCCTCGAATTCTTCATCGTGATTTTCTAAGTTGAGCTCAATTAGTTTTTCTCTTAAAGACTAGAATGCTTCTATATAATACATTTCCATTTTTAAAAGCAATGAATGGTTTATCTATTAATTCTATAGATAGAATAATAAGCTTTAAAGTCTTTCCTTTCTTGTCTAATAGGTTGCTTAGCTTACCTAGTAGCGTGTCATCGTTATAATTGAGTTTAAGAGTAGTAGAATCAGAATATGACACTGTAAGAGAAATTCTATAAAAATGGAACAAATTATGGAACAAAAACACAAAATAAGCACTTAAAAGCCTTATTCTAAAGGACTTTCAAGTGCTTTTCTTATGCCGAAAACAGGGGTCGAACCTGCGACCTACGCGTTACGAGTGCGTTGCTCTGCCAACTGAGCTATTTCGGCTTCTTGTACTATTAATTATACGAGTGTTATTCTAAATTGTAAAGGTTTCGCGATGGATTTATATAGAAGAAATCCGACTTTCTTGAGCATTTTAATAAAATAGAAAAACTTTTAAAAAATTGAATCATATCGGTTGAAATTGATAATCAGTTATGATAAATTAATATCACTGTTGGGCGAACATTCGCTTATAAAACACTTTCAAAAAAACTTTGAAAAAGTTACATGAAATCTGTTGACAGTGAAAATGTCCTGTGATAGGATATAGAAGTTGTTGAAAAACAACGATTGACCTTTGAAAACTGAACAAAGAAGACGAACCAAATGTGTAGGGACTTCATCTTTATGATGAAGAAACAACAATTTCTTATCTCTTAAAGAGATACAATAAGTCAGTAATTAAAATGAGCTTTTCAAAGCTCATGAAAATTCAA
>NZ_JAPWBR010000036.1:0-2967 GCF_041433555.1 Granulicatella sp. 20925_1_45
AAAAAAAAGGGGGTTTTAGCGATTTTAGGTTTAAGTTGGATAAATTATGCCCCTTGAATATTTAAAATCGTCTATACCCTCTTAAAATCGTTTAAAAGAGATAAGAGCCTGTGAGCCTATCTCTTTATTTTTTTCTTGAGAAGGGCGGAGCCCCCTTTTAATTTAATTTAATTAAGTAAAGGTAACTACTTTATAGACTACTTTATACTACTTTATATATACTTTAGGGGGGTGTCAAAACGTTGTTAAATCAACGTTTTCAGCACCTATAAATACCATTTTAGTGCGTAATAAATACCATTTTAGTGCGTAATAAATACCATTTTAGTGCGTAATAAATACCATTTTAGTGCGTGATTATACCCTTAGTATTGCAATTTCTGCAAAACTATGGTAAAAATATATTTAAAGGGATAAATACCATTTTAGTGCGGAGGGTTATAACTATGAGAAAATCCAGTAAATCTAATCTAGACGGCTTATTATCAAGGCATGATTACTTAGTCGTACAAAGCAACGACTTAGCAAAAGCGTTTGGAAATTTAAAAGCATTTGAACATAAGTTGTTAGATTATTGTGTTTCTTTTGTGAGTAAAGATAGCGTTGAACAAGAGGTTTTTCAAACGACGTCTAATGACGTAATGCGTTATTTTGACTTGGCTAATTCAGGGCAAAATTACCAAAGAATTGTTAAAGCCTTTAAGACGCTTAACGAAAATACAGCCTTGTATTTTGTTACACGAAAAGAGAACGGTAAAAAGGCTATCGTAATGGGGCATTTATTTAACAAAATGGTCGTTGGGGACGATGGTATTATTACTTTCCAATTTTCAGAAATTGCTTCTCCTTACCTGTTTGAGCTAAAGCAAAACTACTACTCATTCAAACTTCTTGAGTTAGCTCAAATCAAATCAAAGTACTCTTTAATCATGCTTAAGCTAATCGAAGCTAGACGATTTGGTCAGAATGATTTAATCACGATTACTGGAACTTTAGAAGAGTGGAAAGATTGGTTTTTAGGTTCTGAAAAATCAAAATCATGGACTGCTGGAAGATTTACGGATAGAGTCCTTGTAGTCGCTCTAAAAGAAATCGAAGAGAAAATGCCAGACATAACTACAACACTTGTTTCAGTTAAAAAAGGTCGTAGGATAACAGGGTATGAGGTTCATGTATCAGACAAACGCAGAAGGGCATTTCACCCTAGCTATAGAAAGTCAGTTAATTAAGTGCGACAGCACAAAACGAAAAAACACCCGTCCAAGTTACGGGTGTTTTTTTCTGTCTTTTCAATCCGTCCAAGTCACGGATTGAAAGGACAAGATGAACTGTTAAGAGCGTAGCGAAAACAGTTCATCAGAGACTAATCATATTCATGCTGCAGCATGATCATGATTAGTCGATTGTGGGCGAAAGCCCACATTGGATATCCGTCAGGATATCCAACAAAGCAAAACTGAAAGTTTTGCGCCAGCCGTCTGCAAGACCACGTTTCTCGCTTGCGAGAGTATAACGTGCTATACTCTTGTAAGAGTATGAGAGGTCGCTTCGCTCCCTTCTCAAGAAAAAAAGAGGTGTAAACTGGATATGGAATTAGCATGGAATACTCAAAAAAATAAAATGAGTGATGTTAAGGGAAAGGAAATGGAACAGGAAAGAAAAGGCAAAATTTCCAATCCCGATATTGACCTTGAACGGACGAATTTGAACTTCGATTTCGTTCACGACGATAGACCACTTTATCATCGTGTTAAGTCAAGAGTAGATGACCTAAAAGAAAATGGATCACGAGTGCAAAAGAACTCTGTCGTGATGTATTCAAACGTGATTACCGTTCCAAAAGACGTAGCTGATGCCTGGGGCGAAGAGAAAACCAAAAAATACTTTAGGTCGTGCTATAAGTTTTTCTGTGAAGAGTTCGGAAGAGAGAACGTAGTAAGTGCTAAAGTCCATTTTGACGAAACCGCACCACACATGCACCTTCACTTTATCCCAGTCAACAAGGAAAACGGGAAATTACAGGCTCGTGTCGTTATGGATAGGGCTAAAATCAACTACATTCACGACAAACTACCTGAATACCTAAAGGAATTAGGCTTTTACGTTGTCCGTGGGAAAGGTAAAACGACTCAAAACATTGAAAATATCCACGAATACAAGAAAGTTATGGATATTATCGACAAGCAGAAAAGCCGATTAGATGACATGGTTCAAGAATTGGATAAAACGGCAGCGGGAGTGATTCAAGAGAAAAGACAACTCAAAGCCTTACAGGAAATCAATGCGACACTCTATGACGCTTTAAATGCGGTTAAAATGGACGTTAAAGAAACCTCTCAAGAGTTCATGAAGAGCAAAGTAGATAACTTTGTCGCAAAAGATGAGATAACCGCTGTTGCTAATCAGATTCTAAACTCTAACAAAGTGATGTTTAGTGAGAGCTTGAAAGTGAATAGTTCTCTTGTTCATCAACTCTTAGACCTCGTAAAAGACATGTATGAGCGTTTCAAAGAGATGTATAACAAGCAAATAGAACTCTTCAAGGAAAATCGAGAGTTGAAAAAAGAGAACAAAACGCTTAAAACAGAGCTTAATCAAAAGCGTGGTTTGGATAGAGATTTGGATAGAGAAGTTCGAGAACGTGCAAAACTCATGATTACAGTATCTGAGATTGAAAAAGAACGAGAGATTGAAGAGAAGATAGCGACTTACAAAAAAGAAAATGAGCGTTTCGCTTACGAGAATGAAGAGTACAGAAAGAGCGTTGACGTGTTGATTACGTCCTATACAGAACATAGCAAACAGATTGATTTCTTGAATAAACGTGTAGATATTATCTTAGACAATATCCCTAAAGAGCACGTAAACGACGTTATACGAAAGGTAAACCGTATCGAAGCAGGTCAAGACCGTTCTGAAGAAAGGGAACAAGATTACGGTCGTAGCATGTAACGTGTCGTATTTTGC
>NZ_JAPWBR010000037.1:0-1917 GCF_041433555.1 Granulicatella sp. 20925_1_45
GACAAAGAGCCAATAAAAAAAGCCTACGCAAGTAGACTTAAGGATGACCCGTACGGGACTCGAACCCGTGTTACCGCCGTGAAAGGGCGGTGTCTTAACCGCTTGACCAACGGGCCAGGATAATATTAAAGCGGGTGACGAGAATCGAACTCGCGACAACAGCTTGGAAGGCTGTAGTTTTACCACTAAACTACACCCGCATTTTATAAAAAGCGGTCCCGACGGGAATCGAACCCGCGATCTCCTGCGTGACAGGCAGGCATGTTAACCCCTACACCACGGAACCACTATGAGATGGAGGTTAACGGGATCGAACCGCTGACCCTCTGCTTGTAAGGCAGATGCTCTCCCAGCTGAGCTAAACCTCCAAATATGACCCGTACGGGACTCGAACCCGTGTTACCGCCGTGAAAGGGCGGTGTCTTAACCGCTTGACCAACGGGCCAGGAAATGCAAATAATAAAACGGAGAAGGAGGGATTTGAACCCTCGCGCCGGTTTCCCGACCTACACCCTTAGCAGGGGCGCCTCTTCAGCCTCTTGAGTACTTCCCCATCATCCAAGTTTATTATTTTTCTGATAATAACAATGTTATTAATGGGCCTAAATGGACTCGAACCATCGACCTCACGCTTATCAGGCGTGCGCTCTAACCAGCTGAGCTATAGGCCCTAAATATAAAGCGGGTGACGAGAATCGAACTCGCGACAACAGCTTGGAAGGCTGTAGTTTTACCACTAAACTACACCCGCATTATTTAGAATGGCTCGGGACAGAATCGAACTGCCGACACCTTGAGCTTCAATCAAGTGCTCTACCAACTGAGCTACCGAGCCGAGTAATTTCGAGATACGGTCCCGACGGGAATCGAACCCGCGATCTCCTGCGTGACAGGCAGGCATGTTAACCCCTACACCACGGAACCTAATTGCGGAGGTAGGACTCGAACCTACGACCTTCGGGTTATGAGCCCGACGAGCTGCCAACTGCTCCACCCCGCGATAATGTTAAGGAGGATAAGGGATTCGAACCCTTGCACGCTTTTACACGCCTGACGGTTTTCAAGACCGTTCCCTTCAGCCGGACTTGGGTAATCCTCCAAGATATAACCTATGGACCTTGTAGGACTCGAACCTACGACCGGACGGTTATGAGCCGTCTGCTCTAACCACCTGAGCTAAAGGTCCAAGCTCTAAAAGAAAATAGCGGCGAAGGGGATCGAACCCCCGACCTCCCGGGTATGAACCGGACGCTCTAGCCAGCTGAGCTACACCGCCATAATATTATTAAGTTAAATGGAGACTAGCGGGATCGAACCGCTGACCTCCTGCGTGCAAAGCAGGCGCTCTCCCAGCTGAGCTAAGCCCCCATAAGGAAATCGGGAATACAGGATTCGAACCTACGACCCCTTGGTCCCAAACCAAGTGCTCTACCAAGCTGAGCTAATTCCCGAGTATGCACCCAACAGGAGTCGAACCTGTAACCGCTTGATTCGTAGTCAAGTACTCTATCCAATTGAGCTATGGGTGCAATTTATATTCAATTAAATGCCGAGGGCCGGGGTCGAACCGGCACGGTCATCACTGACCGCAGGATTTTAAGTCCTGTGCGTCTGCCAATTCCGCCACCCCGGCATGGGCCATGGTTTTACATTGGCAAAGCGGAAGACGGGGTTCGAACCCGCGACCCCCACCTTGGCAAGGTGGTGTTCTACCACTGAACTACTTCCGCAATTTAATTTTAATGCCGGCTAAAGGACTTGAACCCTCGACCCTCTGATTACAAATCAGATGCTCTACCAACTGAGCTAAGCCGGCTAAGTGCGGGTGAAGGGACTCGAACCCCCACGCCTCGCGGCGCTAGATCCTAAATCTAGTGCGTCTGCCAATTCCGCCACACCCGCAATTTCTACTATGAG
>NZ_JAPWBR010000038.1:0-1317 GCF_041433555.1 Granulicatella sp. 20925_1_45
ATGAAATTAACTTATGAAGATAAAGTTCAAATTTATAAACTAAAAAAACAAGGATTTAGCTATTCACAACTTACAGATATGTATAGTATACAGAAGTCAAATCTTAAATACATGATTAAATTGATTGATCGTTATGGATTAGAAATAGTAAAAAAAGGCAGAAATAACCATTACTCTCCAGCATTAAAACAGGAAATGATTGATAAAGTCTTACTCGAGGGATGGTCTCAAAGGAGAGTTTCCCTTGAATACGCCCTTCCAAATTCGGCTCTAATTTCTAGCTGGCTCGCACAATACAAGAAAAATAAGTATACTATTGTTGAGAAAACAAGAGGGAGAGTACCTAAAATGGGACGTAAGCCAAAGAAAAAACCAGAAGATATGACGGAACTAGAACGCCTTCAGGCTGAAAATGAGTATTTAAGAGCGGAGAATGCCATCCTAAAAAAGTTGAGAGAACTCCGCTTGAAGGAGGAAAAAGAGAAAGAAGAAAGACACAGATTGTCAGAGAATTAGTGCCAGAGTTTCCTTTAGATATTCTTCTAAAGATTATAAAACTCGCTCGTTCAACTTACTACTATCACTTGAAGCAGTTAAACCTAGAAGATAAGAATCAGGACGTAAAAAACGAAATAGAAACCATTTATAAAGAGCATAAAGGAAATTATGGATATCGTCGTATTACTCTTGAGCTTAGAAACCGTGGTTTCATCGTAAACCATAAGAAGGTACAACGTTTGATGAAAATGTTGGGGCTAAGTGCTCGTATTCGTCGAAAACGTAAGTATTCTTCTTATCATGGAGAAGTTGGAAAGAAAGCTGCGAACATTATTCAACGCCAATTTGAAGCTGAAAAACCTATGGAAAAGTGCTATACAGATATAACGGAATTTTCTATCCCAACAAGCAACCAAAAACTATATTTATCACCAATTTTAGATGGTTATAACAGAGAAATTATAGCTTATTCTCTATCGTCTTCTCCGAATTTAAACCAAGTAAAAGATATGTTAGAAAAAGCTTTTAGAGAAGAACAATACGAGAATACTATTCTCCACAGTGATCAGGGATGGCAATACCAGCATGAGTCTTATCATAGATTTTTAGAAGAAAAGGGCATTCAGCCCTCTATGTCCGGCAAGGGGAATAGTCCTGACAACGGCATGATGGAATCGTTCTTTGGCATTCTTAAATCAGAAATGTTTTATGGCTATGAAAAGACATTTAAATCTATAAAGGAACTTGAGGGGGCAATCGTCGATTATATTGATTATTACAATAACAAACGAATCAAAGTAAAATTAAAAGGACTTAGTC
>NZ_JAPWBR010000039.1:0-1277 GCF_041433555.1 Granulicatella sp. 20925_1_45
TTCAACCATGCGGTTAAAGGACCTATGCGGTTTTAGCATCCGTTTCCGAATGTTATCCCCCTCTGATGGGCAGGTTACCCACGTGTTACTCACCCGTTCGCCACTAGATTGACCAGTGCAAGCACCGGTCGCTCTCGTTCGACTTGCATGTATTAGGCACGCCGCCAGCGTTCGTCCTGAGCCAGGATCAAACTCTCATGAAAAAATTGAATTTTCATGAGCTTTGAAAAGCTCATTTTAATTACTGACTTATTGTATCTCTTTAAGAGATAAGAAATTGTTGTTTCTTCATCACTAAGATGAAGTCCCTACACATTTGGTTCGTCTTCTTTGTTCAGTTTTCAAAGGTCAATCGTTGTTTTTCAACAACGTTAAATATATTACCACGCTCATATTTTCAATGCAAGGAATATGATTTGATGTTTTTGTCATCTTGCGCGACAACGTTTAATAATTTAACACAAGATGAAAGAGACGTCAACGAATAACTACTCCATTTTTCAAAAAAATTGTATAATCGAGAAAACGACTTGAAGGAGGGCCTATGAGACTCGAACATCTATTAATGAAACATCTGGTACTGAGCCGCCGCGAAATGAAGAAGCTCATCAAGAATGAAGCCGTCTTAATCGACGAGGTTCCGGCCACTCACGTCAGCAATAATGTCGACGCGACCTTGCAAGTCATCACGGTGGATGGAACGCGGATTCACGACGACAGTCAGAAGTACTATATGCTGAATAAACCTCAAGGCGTCATCTCCGCTACAACCGATAAGGAACATACGACTGTTATCGACCTCTTCGCAAAGGAGAACGTCGAAGGCCTCTACCCGCTTGGACGACTCGATGGGGATACTGAGGGACTGCTGCTCGTGACGAATAATGGTCCGCTGGGTTATCGTATGCTGAACCCCGACCAACATATCGAGAAAGAATATTATGTAGAAGCCAATGGCCCGCTAGACGAAGATGCTGTAGAAACTTTCAAACGTGGCGTCACCTTCCACGGTGGGTATCAATGTAAACCTAGTACGCTTACGATCATCGAAAGTAGCGACAGCTTGAGCCGTGCGACTGTCACCATCTCTGAAGGAAAATTCCATCAAGTGAAGAAGATGTTCCTATGCGTTGGTGTGAAAGTGACGTATCTTAAACGCATCCGCTTTGGAGAGTTCGTGTTAGATGAATCGCTGGCACCTGGAGAATACCGAGAGCTTAACGAAGCAGAACTTCAACTTGTTAAAACCTATTTCTAAAAAAGCAAAATATAACATA
>NZ_JAPWBR010000041.1:0-950 GCF_041433555.1 Granulicatella sp. 20925_1_45
ATAGTAAAAAGAGGGAAGAAAATTTATTATCCTCCAGAAATAAAACAAGAAATGATTGATAAAGTCTTACATAAAGGTTTGAGTATAGAAAGAGTTTCTCTTGAATACGGTCTTCCGGGTCCTGCGATGCTTTATAACTGGCTCGCACAATACAAGAAAAATGAGTATACTATTGTTGAGAAAACAAGAGGGAGACTACTTAATATGGGCCGTAAGCCAAAGAAAAAATCAGAAGAGATGACAGAACAAGAACGCCTTCAGGCTGAAAATGAGTATTTAAGAGCGGAGAATGCCATTCTAAAAAAGTTGAGAGAACTCCGCTTGAAGGAGGAAAAAGAGAAAGAAGAAAGACACAGATTGTCAGAGAGTTAGTGCCAGAGTTTCCTTTAGATATTCTTCTAAAGATTATTAAACTTGCTCGTTCAACTTACTACTATCACTTAAAGCAGCTAAACCTAGAAGATAAGAATCAGGCCGTAAAAAACGAAATAGAAACTATTTATAACGAGCATAAAGGAAATTATGGCTATCGTCGTATTACTCTTGAGCTTAGAAACCGTGGTTTCATCGTAAACCATAAAAAGGTACAACGCCTGATGAAAATGTTAGGTCTAAAGGCTCGTATTCGCAGAAAACGTAAGTACTCTTCTTATCATGGAACCGTTGGAAAGAGAGTTGGAAACATTATTCAACGTCAATTTGAAGCTGAAAAACCGATGGAAAAGTGCTATACAGACATTACGGAATTTTCTATCCCAACAAGTAACCAAAAACTATATTTATCACCAATTTTAGATGGTTATAACAGCGAAATTATAGCTTATTCCCTTTCGTCTTCACCAAATTTAGACCAATTAAAAGATATGTTAAAACAAGCTTTTAGAGATGAACAATATGAGAGTACTATTCTCCACAGTGATCAGGGATGGCAATACCAGCATGAGTTTTAT
>NZ_JAPWBR010000042.1:0-909 GCF_041433555.1 Granulicatella sp. 20925_1_45
TACAATATTATCAAATGCTCATGGAGGTGTATTTTTATGGCAAAAAAACGTGTGGCTTATTCTGTCGATACAAAGAATAAAGCCGTAGAAATGAAATTACAGGGATATACTACAAAGCAAGTAATGCAGGAGTTAAACATTAAAAATGAAACTCAAGTAAAAACATGGTTTAGATGGTATAAAAATGGAGAAACTCATCGTTTCCACCAACAGGTGGGGAAACAATATTCCTATAATAAAGGAATAGCTGAACTTTCAGAAATCGATCAATTAAAATTAGAATTACAAAGAAAAGAAGTTGAATTAGAAATATTAAAAAAATACAAGGAATTGGAAAGGAAGTGTCGCCTCAAGCAGTTGTAAAGTTAGTGGAAGAATTGAAATGTAAATATACAGTTCATTTAATCTGTTTTTGCCTTAATGTACCCATATCTACTTACTACCGATGGAAAAAGAAAGACTTTTCTCCAACCGTTATCGAGAAAACTATTGGTAAAATTTGTAAGAAAAACAAATTTATTTATGGGTACAGAAAGATTAAGTATTTGATTCAGAAGGAATTAAATCAGATTATTAACCATAAGGTTGTGCAGCGGATTATGCAGAAAAATGGTTGGAATTGTGCCGTGAAACCGAAAAAAGCTATCAAAATAGGTAAACCTTTCTCAATCACTGGCAATGCTCTGAATAGGGATTTTACAGCGGACAAACCTATGCAAAAGTTGACTACTGATATCACATATTTACCTTTCGGTCCTAAACGATTATATTTATCTTCCATTATGGATTTACATAATGGAGAAATCCTTGCGTATACAATTGGTTCAAAACAAGATACTAAGTTTGTATTGGATACTTTAAATCAAATTGACTTACCTAAGGATGTTCTACTACATAGTGATCAAGGCA
>NZ_JAPWBR010000043.1:0-900 GCF_041433555.1 Granulicatella sp. 20925_1_45
TCGTTAAAAACGGCACGAAAACATCTCGTATCACTCTCTGTTCTGTTTCAGGCCTTCCGGCCTACTTACATCTACGCAAGCAGAGATTTCTCTGTAGAGAATGCGGCTCTTCATTTACTGCAGACACTAGTCGAATCGTAGAAAAACACTGTCATATCTCTAAACGATTAAAAAATGAAATCAAATCAAAAATTAGTGAAACAGTATCTGAAACATATATCGCAAAAGAAACAAATGTTTCAGTTCATACTGTAAGACGTATTATAGATGATACAGCACGATTATTGACCATTAAACCATTACACGATTTACCTGAGCATTTATGTTTTGATGAATTTAAATCCGTTAAATCTTCTGATAGTAATATGAGTTTTATTATTTGTGATAGTACTACACACAAGTTGGTTGATGTTGTACGAGATAGAAAATCTTACAGCCTGAAACAATATTTTCATCGTTTTGAACCTAAGACTAGATTAAAAGTAAAAACTATCTCCATCGATATGTACTTACCATACATTCAATTAATAAAAGAAATGTTTCCTAACGCAAAAATTATCATTGATCCATTTCACATCGTACAAGCCTTAAATAGAGAATTAAATCGAACTCGGGTACGTGTCATGAATCAGCATCGTTATAAAGACGCTAAATTATATCGAAAGTTAAAACATTATTGGAAGTTAATTTTAAAGAATCCTAACGAACTTCAGAACTATAAATATAATCGTTATAAGCTTTTCGAAAGCTTTATAACTAGCAAAGGAATCGTGGATTATATCTTAGAAAACAATCCATCTCTTAAAAATGATTATGAGGTTGTACATTCACTTCGTGAATGTATTCAGGATAGAGATTATATAGAATTCAAGGAAACGATTGAAGCAGCTACGCAATTAG
>NZ_JAPWBR010000044.1:0-767 GCF_041433555.1 Granulicatella sp. 20925_1_45
GAAAGGAATGGCTAAACTTTCTGAAATCGATCAATTAAAATTAGAATTACGAAGAAAAGAAGTTGAATTAGAAATATTAAAAAAATACAAGGAATTGGAAAGGAAGTGTCGCCTCAAGCAGTTGTAAAATTAGTGGAAGAATTGAAAGATAAATATACCGTACATTTAATTTGTTCCTGCCTTAATGTACCTATATCTACTTACTATCGATGGAAAAAGAAAGATTTTTCTCCAACAGTTATTGAAAAAACAATCGGCAAAATTTGTAAGAAAAACAAATTTATTTATGGATACAGAAAGATTAAATATTTAATTCAAAAGGAATTAAATCAAGTTGTTAACCATAAGGTTGTGCAGCGGATTATGCAGAAAAATGGTTGGAATTGTGCGGTAAGACCGAAAAAAGCTATCAAAATAGGTAAACCATTTTCAATTACTGACAATACTCTAAACAGAAATTTTTCAGCGGACAAACCTATGCAAAAGTTGACTACTGATATCACATATTTACCTTTCGGCCCTAAACGATTATATTTATCGTCAATCATGGATTTACACAATGGAGAAATACTTGCTTATACAATTGGTCCTAAACAAGATACTAAGTTTGTATTGGATACATTAAATCAAATTGACTTACCTAAGGATGTTCTACTACATAGTGATCAAGGCAGCGTTTATACTTCTGCTGAATATTACAATTTATGTAAAGAAAAAAACATTATCCGCAGTATGTCCCGTAAGGGGACACCCGCAGATAATGCACC
>NZ_JAPWBR010000045.1:0-579 GCF_041433555.1 Granulicatella sp. 20925_1_45
ATATATGGATATCGTCGTATCACAATCTATTTAAACTATTATAGAAATGCAAAAGTGAATCATAAATGTATTCAGCGTCTTATGAAACTAATGGGATTAAAGGCAATTATACGAAAAAAACGTTATCGTTATAAATCGAACACTGAAGAATACACTGCAGCTAATATTTTAAATCGAGAATTTAAGAAGGAATACGAGCCAATGGCTCTACTATTAACGGATATCACTGAATTGAAGTATGGAAAGGGAGAAAAAGCTTATTTAAGTGCAGTTTTAGATTATGGAACAAAGAAAATAGTTGCATATCAAATATCTAAACAAAATAATAATCAAATCGTTAAAGATACTTTTGATCAAATAAAAAGGAAGATAATTCCAACAAAAACAATGATTCATAGTGATCGAGGATTTCAATATACTTCTCATTTCTTTAAGCACTTTATAGAAAAAGGACAAATAACACATAGTATGTCCCGTCCTGGAAGATGTATCGATAATGGACCAATTGAAGCATTCTGGGGGACATTAAAGGAAGAAGTATATCGTTTATATCATTTCAAAACCTATGAATCTCTTTTC